>JBGTMW010000136.1:0-2360 GCA_041743365.1 Gemmatimonadaceae bacterium | reverse complement strand
GAGCGTCGAGGCGTCGGCCGCGCGATACTGGGGCGGGCGTGCGCGACTTGCCCTCCGGGATACCGCGGCAGCACACGACGCGTGGCGAGTGCTGCTGGCGACGGATTCGACGTCGTTCTACGCAAGCCAGGCCGCGCGGCGCCTCGGGACGATGCCATGGGCGCCCCCGGCATCGCCCGACACCTTCGCAATCCTTCCGGATGTGAACGCCTCTGTCGAGCGCGCCGACCTGCTGGAAAGCCTCGGCATGGATTCCGAGGCGAGGCTCGAGCTATCAGCGATGGCAGCCAGCGCCGAATCTTCCGTGGAGCGCGTCCTGGCGATTGCCAACGTGTTCCGCAATCGCGGAGACATGCGCACCGCGATGGATCTCGGTCGGCGCGCGGTGGCCCTGGGTGCCACGGATGCGCGCGCGTGGCGTCTCGTATACCCGATTGGCGAGGCGGATCTGGTCGGGTCCGAGGCGATGGACCGCAAGGTCGATCCCGCCCTCGTGGCCGCGCTGATCAGGCAGGAGTCGAGCTTCAATCCCCTCGCCACGTCACCCGTAGGTGCGCGCGGATTGATGCAGGTGATGCCGCGCGTGGGGAGGGCGCTCGCCCGCGCGGAGAAGATCTCTCCCTGGGAAACGGAGATGCTCTACGATCCCGCCGTGAACGTCAGGCTCGGTGTGATTCACCTTGGATCCTTCACGCGGCACTACCGTCACCCCGCACTCGCGCTCGCGGCGTACAACGCGGGTGGAAGCAGAGTCGCACGCTGGTCGAAGCGTCCCGGCGCGAGGGATCCCGAGTTGTTCATCGAGCGCATCCGGTTCACGGAAACGAGAGGCTACGTCCGTACGGTGCTGAGGTCGCGCGACATGTACGCCGCCCTGTACGGCTGGGAACCGCGCAGCGAGGCAAACTGACCGGTCATGGACCGCCGGTGTGATCCAAGTCGCAGGTTGCCGACGGAATTCTGCACGTTGGCCGCGGCCGCGTGACTAGGGCCAACCGTCGCTCGTTATCAGGGTGCAAGCGCGATCACTACGCCGCACGAAATCGTTCCGGCGAAGTCGACTCCAGCGGCTCATGGTCGCGGTGCAGTCGTCACCTGCAGCAGGGAGGAAGGACATGCGCACGCTCACGAAGCTCACGTGCACGGCGCTCGTGTTTGCGGGTAGCGGCTGTGTTGCCCGCCCGGTGAATCCTCCCGTCTCCGCTTACGGATCGGCCACCACGGCGGCCGCGATTCCGACCCCGGGCTCGCCCGCGGTTGGAAACTTCGTTCGCAGCCAGGGGCCGCAGCTCCAGTTCTGCTACGAGGACACTCGCACGGCGAGCCCTGATCTCGCCGGCTCCGCGACCGTGGCCGTGACCCTGGCCCCCGATGGAAACGTCGTGAACGCCGGCATCATCCGGCGTTCCTGGTCGGCGCAGGGCAAGGGATCCGACGTCGTCGAGAGCTGCGTCCTGGCGCGCGTCAAGAGGTGGAAGTTTCCGGCGAACCAGCTCGACGGCGCAGACCAGGTCGTGTCGTTCGCGGTCGTCTTCACGCGCTGACCCACGCTCACGGCGCCCCGCGCCGACGCCGGACCTCGAGACCGTAGCCCGCCAGACTGATCTGGCGGGCTATGGTCTTTCCGTGATATTCATGACGCGCATCCGGATGCGACCGATCACGCACGATCCCGTCGCGCGGGTCAGCAGTTCTGTTTCGTGAGAATTCGCGGCACAACCTCCACGAGATCGCGTGGCGAACCGTGCCCGCCAGCGCGACAGCGACGCTGGACTATTTCAAGAGCGATTACGTCGGGCACCTGCATCACCATGTCGAACAGGTTCGCGGGCTCCTCCGGGGGTTTGACGGATGAGCCGTCGCGGTCTCGATTTGCCTCCCTCGGACTTACGCTGATGGCCCGCACCGCACTGGATCGCCTTCGCGAGCTGTGCCTGGCGCTACCGGAGGCGCACGAGGTCGAGGCGTGGGGTGAGCCGACATTCCGCGTCCGCAACAAGCTGTTCGCGATGTACGCGAGCGCCGAGAATCATCACGGGAAGGGTCACGCCGGCGTGTGGTGCAAGGCTGCAAGGGTCAACCAGGACCTTCTCGTCCGTTCCGATCCGGGCAGGTTCTTCGTTCCGCCGTACGTCGGGCCAAGCGGATGGATCGGCGTCCGGCTGAGCGGAAAACCGGACTGGCGTATGGTGGCAGACCTGCTTCGTGATGGCTACCGGCTCGTCGCACCGAAGCGTCTTCTCGCCCTGCTCGAGTAAGCGGGCTGCGGTCCGGGTACACGCTTCCTGCAACCGCCGCCGCGCCACCCGGTAGCTTTCCCCCGCCTACAGGCCTCCATCTCCGGCGGGCGCGAGCGCCGC
>JBGTMW010000135.1:0-2638 GCA_041743365.1 Gemmatimonadaceae bacterium | reverse complement strand
ATCATGCTCTGGGCCGGACGACACTTCTATACACGTGCCTGGGCGGCGTTCCGCCATCACTCGGCGGACATGAACACGCTCGTCGCGATCGGTACGGGCGCTGCGTTCCTCTACTCGGTTGCGGCAACCGTGGCTCCCGGGTTCTTCCTCGCCCGCGGCGTCACGCCCGACGTCTACTACGAGGCGGTGATCATCATCATCGCCCTCATCCTCACAGGCAATGCGTTCGAGGCGCGTGCGAAGAGGCAGACGTCAGCCGCGCTTCGGTCGCTCGTGGACCTCCAGCCGAAGACGGCTCGTGTGGTACGTGGCGGCGAGGAGATCGACGTTCCGGTGGAGACGGTCGAGCCGGGCGAGACGATCGTCGTGCGGCCCGGCGAGGGGGTACCCGTGGACGGCGCCGTGCTCTCGGGCGAGAGCGCCATCGATGAGTCGATGCTCACGGGAGAATCGCTTCCGGTGTCGAAGAAGGCCGGCGATCGCGTGATCGGGGGAACGGTCAATCGTACGGGTGCCTTCCGCTTCACGGCGACCACCATCGGATCCGACAGCGTGCTTGCCATGATCGTGAAGCTGATGCGCGATGCGCAGGGCTCACGTGCGCCGATCCAGCGGCTCGCCGACAGGATCAGCGGCATCTTCGTGCCGGTGGTGCTCTCCATCGCCATTGCGACCTTCGTCATCTGGTTCGTGAGCGCCGAGGCCGCGCCCGCGATGCGCGGATTCGCAGCGGCCGTTGCGGTGCTGATCATCGCATGTCCGTGCGCGATGGGGCTCGCCGTGCCGACAGCGGTGATGGTGAGCACGGGCAAGGGAGCCGAGCTCGGCGTGCTGATCAAGGGCGGCGAAGCTCTCCAGCGCGCGGGCGACATCACGACCGTCGTGCTGGACAAGACCGGAACGGTCACCGAAGCGCGGCCGACGGTGACCGACTTCGTCCTGGCTCCCGGCACGACCGGAATTAACGAACGGGAGCTGCTTCGGCTGGTCGCCTCGCTCGAGACATCGAGCGAGCATCCGCTGGCCGACGCGATAGTGCGCAGGGCAAGGGATACGGAGATCGCGCTGTCGCCGCCCGAGGTATTCGAATCCATCACCGGGCGCGGCGCGACCGGAGTGGTGGACGGAATCGCGCTCGCCGTGGGGAATGAACGGCTCATGGCGGATCACGCCATCGATGTGTCGCCGCTGCGGACGGCCGCGGAAGCGCTCGCCGGCGAGGGCAGGACACCGGTGTACGTCGCGGCAGGTGGCACACTCGCGGGGCTGCTCGCAGTCGCCGACCCGATCAGGGCCACGTCGCGGGATGCCATCGCCCGCCTGCACCGGATGGGGCTCGAGGTGGTGATGCTCACCGGCGACAACCAGCGCACTGCGGATGCGATCGCGCGCCAGGCGGGGATAGACCGCGTCGTCGCCGGGGTGCTGCCCGATGGAAAGGTCGCCGAGATCAGGCGGCTTCAGGCGGCGGGTAAGGTGGTGGCGATGGTCGGCGATGGGATCAACGATGCGCCGGCGCTCGCGCAGGCGGATGTGGGCATGGCGATCGGCACGGGTACGGACATCGCGGCCGAAGCCGCCGACGTCGTCCTGATGCGCGGCGACCTGGGTTCGGCGGCGCAGGCCGTGGAGCTGTCGCGCCGGACCATGCGCACGATGAAGCAGAACCTGTTCTGGGCGTTCATCTACAACGTCATCGGCATCCCGATCGCGGCAGGGGTGCTCTACCCGTCGCTCGGCCTTCTCCTGAGTCCCATCATCGCGAGCGCGGCGATGGCGTTCAGCTCGGTGAGCGTGGTGACCAACAGTCTCAGGCTGCGTCGCCTGCGACTGGCATAGCGCGGCAGGATCGGCACGCAAACCCTCGAATCAACGACAGGACACAGCGACATGGCAACGAAGACCAGGAGTTCCGCTCTCGCGCTGGCTGACGACGCCAACTGCGGGTGCGCCACCCATGCTTCGAAGGGCGGGCGCAAGGCGGTGGCGGTCGATCCGGAGATCATGGAGCGCAACCTGAAGCGACTGCGCCGGGTGGAGGGGCAGGTGCGCGGGATCCAGAAGATGGTCGAGGAGCAGCGCTACTGCGCCGACATCATGACCCAGATCTCGGCTGTGCACGAGGCGCTTCGCGGTGTGGGGCTGGAGCTCATGCGGAATCATCTCAAGCACTGTGCTGCCACCGCGATCCGGTCGGGGGGCACGGATGCCGACGCGATGTACGACGAGCTGCTGGACCTCATGCACAAGTACAACCGATGAGCGGCGCCAAACACTCGGGGCACGACGAACACGCGGCGCACGACAAGCACGCGGGTCACGACAAACACGCCGGCCACAGCGTCGCGATGTTCCGCGACAGGTTCTGGATCTCGCTCGCGCTGACCATCCCGACGCTCATCTGGGGGCACATGCTCCAGGATGTCCTCGGCTACACGGCACCTCGCTTCCCGGGTTCCATGTACATCCCGGCCGTGTTCGGGACCGCAGTGTTCGTGTATGGCGGGATGCCTTTTCTCCGCGGCGCGATCCGGGAGCTGAAGGATCGCCTGCCCGGCATGATGACGCTCATCGCGCTGGCCATCTCGGTAGCGTTCGTGTTCAGCGTCGTCGTCACGCTCGGGTTTCCGGGGATGCC
>JBGTMW010000134.1:0-2395 GCA_041743365.1 Gemmatimonadaceae bacterium | reverse complement strand
CGCGCGTGGAAGCGCGAGTTCCCCGGCGCGGCGGTCGTCTCCTACGTGAACACCACCGCCGAGGTGAAGGCGGAGAGCGACTACTGCTGCACCTCCGGGAATGCAATCGAGATCGTGAACTCCATCCCGCCCGAACAGGAGATCCTCTTTCTCCCGGACATGTTCCTCGGCAACCACGTCCGCCGGATGACGGGGCGCACGAACATGCACGTCTGGCTCGGCGAGTGTCACGTGCACGCCGGCATCGACCCGGAGCACATCTCGCTTCAGCGCGCGGCGCATCCCGGCGCCGAGTTCCTCGTGCACCCGGAGTGCGGATGCTCCACCAGCATCCTCGAGGCGATGTCCGCCGGCGACGTCGATGTCGAGAACGTCCAGATCCTCTCGACGGAGGGAATGATCCGCCGCCCCGCCATCTCCGACGCCGATGAGTACATAGTCGCCACCGAGGTGGGGATCCTGCACAGGCTGCGGCGCGAGAACCCCGCGAAGCGCTTCTTCCCCGCGAACGAGCGCGCCATCTGCGCGTACATGAAGGTGACCACCCTGCCCAAGGTGATGCGCTCCCTGGAGCGCATGGAGCATCGCATCACCGTGGAGCCGGAGATCCGGGAGCGCGCAAGGCGTGCGATCGAGCGCATGGTCGCGATCGGCGGACAGACGCCGCTCTCTCCCGCACCCGAAAAGACGGAGGATCCGGGCGAATGAGTCCTGCAAGGCGGAAGCGCCAGCCGCGGATCGTCACCCCGCTCGGCGCACCGATCATCGACGCCGAGCTCCAGCTTGACTTCCCGCTGGACGAGCTCGAGGTGCGCGCGATGGTCCACGAGGCTCTCGCGGAGGACCACGCGTTCAGGGATGTCACAACGGCCGCGACCGTGGTTTCCGATCGCCGGGCCCGCGCCAGCCTCGTCGCGCGCCAGGATGGCGTGCTGGCCGGCGTGCCATTCGCTCTCGAGGCCTTCAGGCTGCTCGATCCCACGGTCACCATCCGCGTCGGCGTGGATGATGGCTCGCGTGTGCAGCGCAACCTCTCGCTCTTCTATATCAGCGGCCACGCACGCGGGATGCTCTCGGCAGAGCGCGTGGCCCTCAACTTCATGCAGCGCCTTTCGGGGATCGCGAGCCTCACCCGCTGCTACGTGGACGCCGTGGCCGGAACCGACGCGAAGATCCTCGACACCCGAAAGACCACTCCCGGCTGGCGCTCGCTGGAGAAATATGCCGTGCGTGCCGGTGGCGGGGTGAATCACCGGATGGATCTCGCGAGCGGGGTGCTGATCAAGGACAACCATCTCGCCGCGGTGGAAGGGGACGTGGAGCTCGCGGTACGCCGGGCGCGTGATCTGGCGCCGCCCGGCACGAAGGTCGAGGTCGAGTGCGACCGGATCGAGCAGGTCGATCACGCGCTCACTGCCGGCGCCGACATCATCATGCTCGACAACATGACCGTCGAGATGATGCGTGATTGCGTCAAGCGGGTGAGGGGACGCGCGATTCTCGAGGCCTCGGGCGGCGTGACGCTGAGAACGGTGCGCGCGATCGCCGAGACCGGAGTGAACTGGATCTCCGTCGGCGCGCTCACCCACTCGGCGCCGGCACTCGACCTCGCCCTGGACTTCACCTCGGTCTAGCGAAGCGCGGCGCGCATGTCGGACCTCCTCGCCGCGCGTGCGCAGATGGCGATGTCGCTCGGCTTCCACATCATCTTCGCCGTCGTCGGGATAGCGATGCCGGTGCTGATGATCATCGCCGAGTGGCGGTGGCAGCGCAGCGGCGACGCGATTCACCTCGAGCTCGCGAAGCGGTGGGCGAAGGGTACTGCCATCCTGTTCGCCGTTGGCGCGGTGTCGGGGACCGTGCTGTCGTTCGAGCTCGGGCTCCTGTGGCCGCGCTTCATGGAGTATGCGGGGGCGATCATCGGGATGCCCTTCTCCCTCGAGGGTTTCGCATTCTTCACCGAGGCGATCTTCCTCGGCGTGTACCTGTACGGCCGGGATCGCATCTCGCCCCGCGCGCACCTGCTCGCCGGAGTGATGGTCGCCGTCAGCGGCACCGCGTCGGGAATCTTCGTGGTCATGGCGAATGCGTGGATGAACACGCCGACCGGTTTTGACCTGGTCGATGGCCGGATGGTGAACATCGATCCCATCGCGGCGATGCTGGGGCCGGCGTCCTTTTCGCAGACTCTCCACATGACGCTCGCGGCGTTTGCGGCGACGGGGCTCGCCGTCGCCGGGATTCATGCATTTCTGCTGCTGAAGCGCCCCGACCATCCCTTTCACAGGCGGGCGCTGAGCATCGCGCTGGTGGTCGGCGCGCCGGCGGCGCTCCTGATGCCCGTGAGCGGCGACATCAGTGCGCGCTACGTGGCCGAGTGGCAGCCCGCGAAGCT
>JBGTMW010000133.1:0-1917 GCA_041743365.1 Gemmatimonadaceae bacterium | reverse complement strand
GGCCCGACGGGCTCCCAGTGGCGCCGCCAGGGCCGCACAATCCTCTCAGGTCAGTCCCTCGACGGGGAACGAATCGCTGAGCGCGCGGTGCCAGCTGTAGGCGTACGAGCGGCCGCCTGGTGCCACCATGAGGGCCAACACGTTCATGATGCCGGCGGCATGGGGAGGCGCACGATCTCCCGCCACAGCCGGCGCGCACCGGTCACGGGATTGACCACGAAGAAGTTGCTCAACCCGGTTGGATTCGGGCCGTCGGAGACGAGCAGCCCATCGTCGATCCATGCCAGGAGCAGATCGCTGGCAGGAAGGTCCGGCACGTCGCGCGGCTGACCGCTGCCGAGCGGATGGACCTCGACCCCGCGGCCGGAGGCGACGACCGGACGAGGATCCCCGGGGCCTGACACACGACCCCAGACTCCTTACTGGACGACGACGATGGCGCCCGTGAGCATGTTCATGCCGCACGCGAAGGCCATGTCACCGGCCGTCGTCGCCGTGAACTCGATGGTGACGGGCTCGTTGAGGGGCAAGGCCCGCGTGATGCCAAGCGCCGGAAGGACGACCTCGGTGCCACAGGTTTTGTCGGTCGTACGCGTGAAGACGAGCCGTGCGGGTGCACCGGCGGCCAGCGTGACCCTGGCCGGCTCGAAGCCCTGCTCGGTCACCACGATCCGTGCTGACTGAACGGTGTGCTCGCTGTGCGCGGTGGCGGCCGGTTCCGGGGAGCCGGAAGCGGCACCCTGACCGGGCCTCGAGCCGAGGCGCTCGCGTTCGGCACGAACCGAGAAGCTTCCCTCGCTCACGATGAGGTCACCGGGCTGGACACCCGCTGTCACCTCGACCTCTTCTCCCGAAGCCGCGCCGAGGCGGACCTCACGCTCGACGAAGCTGTCAGGCTCCTTCGTGTTCGCCAGGTAGACGACGGTTCGATCGCCGACGTGCTGGACCGCGCTTCGCGGGATCAGCGGCACCGAGGAGCCCGCCCTGGCAGTGACCACGACATCGGCGTACATGCCCAGCCGCAGGTCGCCACGCGCGTTGGGCACTTCAACCCGAAGCTTCGCCGTGCGTGTGGCGGGGTTCACCTGCGGATCGATGTAGCTCACACGAGCGCGAAGCGCGAGGTCGGGGAACGCCGGCGTCGTCACCACCGCCTCGCTTCCGACACCGACGCGGGAGAAGTCCTTTTCGTATACATCCGCGATCACCCACACCGTCGACAGGTCGATCACCGTGAACAGCCTCGTCGCAGGGTCGACATTCTGCCCGACGTTTGCTGACCGCTCCGTGACGGCGCCATCGAGTGGAGCGGGCACGTAGCTGGTTGCGTCGACGCTCTTCCCGGAGTCCAGGGCCTTGATGGCGGACGCAGGCACTCCGAGCAGCTCGAGCTCCGCGCGGGCCGCCTGGAGCGCGGCTGTCTGGGCCGCGTGTTCGGCATGAATGCGCTCCAGCTCCTGCCGGCTGGCCGAGCCGATCTCGACCAGTTTCTCCGTCCGTTGCAGCTCACGATCGTGCGCCTCGAGCATCGCGCGAACCGAGACGTACCGCGTCTGCGCGTCGGCCAGCGGTGGGCTGTAGATCTGCGCCATCACTTGTCCGCGGCGAACGCGATGTCCGAGCTCGGCGGAGACGCGGGTCACCCGTCCGCCCACGAGCGGTGTCACGACCACCTGCCGATACGCATTCGGTTCCACCACTGCCGGCAGACGAAGCCCGAGGCTGGATGTTCCGCGTGTCACCGGCGTGACGACGATGCCGGCCCGCTGAACCGCGTCCTCGCCGAGTGTCACCTGCACATCGGGCAGGAGTGCGTTT
Organism: Gemmatimonadaceae bacterium; assembly: GCA_041743365.1. Classification (GTDB taxonomy): domain Bacteria; phylum Gemmatimonadota; class Gemmatimonadetes; order Gemmatimonadales; family Gemmatimonadaceae; genus JANPKQ01. The sequence goes on along the minus strand of JBGTMW010000133.1, from coordinate 99 downwards.
GGACCCGCCGTTCCAGGGGCGCCGGCAGGATTCTGCGCTGCAGCAGGCAGGGGACGTTCAGCGGCATCGGCCGGCAGTGCTGCCGTCGGCTCGTGCGCG
>JBGTMW010000132.1:0-2785 GCA_041743365.1 Gemmatimonadaceae bacterium | reverse complement strand
CGGTTCGAAACGAAGCCGGGATAGTCGTTGACCTCCACCGGTGTCTTCCCGAGTGCTCGACTGAGCTCGATCACTCGCGCTGTGGTCGCATCCGAGGTGGCCAGGCCGCGGATGATCTCGACGAGCTTCATCACCGGCACGGGATTCATGAAGTGCATCCCCACGACGAGGTCGGGCCGCTTCGTTCGCTGCGCGATTCCGGTGATCGAGATGGAGCTGGTGTTCGTGGCGAGAATGGCGCCTTGTGGAACAATCTCGTCCAGCTCGCTGAAGATCCGGAACTTGAGATCGGCATTCTCCGTCGCCGCTTCTACCACCAGCGTCGCATCGCGAGCCGCTCCCAGCTCAGTCGCCGTGGAAAGGCGGGACAGTGTCGCATCCCGCTGTGCGGCATCGAGCGCTCCCTTCTTCAACTGGCGATCGAGATTCTTCGTGATCGTCGCACGACCCCTCTCCACCGCCGCCGGGGCGACGTCGATCATGGTCACGGGAAACCCGGATTGCGCGAACACGTGCGCGATCCCGTTGCCCATCTGTCCCGCGCCAACAACGGCTATTCTATCCGTCACGCCTTGCCTCTCGCGGGCGCGCCCGACGTCCGTGGAGATACGCGAGTGAGCCGCCCAGGCCGAGCGCCGCTCCCAGACCGCCCTCCGGTCCCCATGCGCCTCCGGTCACCCAGTCCGGGCCGCGCGGCGTGCCCACACGAAGTGATCTCAGACTCTCGTGGGCCGAATCAGCGCGGCGATCAGTGCCTTGCCCGCATCGAGCGCGACGAATGGAATCACGCCCAGGAGTGCCGCGCTCTCGAGACTGCCCGTGACCACTGCCAGGTGGGCGAAGCCGCCGAGGTAGATGGCGAGCATCCCCGCGGAGGTAGCGCCGAAGCGGCGGAGGAAGCCCGCACTTCGCGGCGCCAGCACGCCGGTGACGAACGCCGCGACAGGATAGGCGAGCAGGTATCCGCCCGTCGGGCCGAGGAGCCGCGCGATTCCCGGCGGTCCCATGGGGGCGAACACCGGAAGCCCCGCGGCGCCGGCAATCACGAAAAGCGCCATGCTGGCGGCCCCTGCCAACGGCCCAAGCCAGAGCCCGGCCATCACGACGATGAGAGGCTGGAGCGTGATCGGGACGGGCGTGTTGGGAAGGGGGATCGCTATCTGGGATGCTGCCGCGAGCGCCACCGCGAACCCGACCACGCCGACGACGGCAAGATCGCGGCGGGGCGCGTGCGTCGCAGCGACTGTCCTTTCATGCATCAGTTCATTCGCTCCACACTGAGCGCAACGGCATCGCCGCCGCCCAGGCACAGGGTTGCAAGGCCGGTATGCGCATCGCGATCACGCATGGCATAAAGCAGGGTGGTGAGCACCCGCGCGCCGCTCGCGCCGATCGGATGGCCGAGCGCGATGGCGCCACCGTGAACGTTGACGCGGTCCCAGTCCCAGCCGAGTCCCTGGCCGTTGGCCAGAGCCTGGACGGCGAACGCCTCGTTCGCCTCGACGAGATCGTAGTCGGCGATCGTAGTGCGACTTCGCTTCATGAGGTTCCGGACGGCCTGGATGGGCGCGAAGAAGAGATCCTGCGGATCCGTTGCGCCGGTCGCGTACTGTGTGATGCGCGCCAGGATCGTGAGGCCGTTGGCGCGCGCGTACTCCTCGGTTGTCACCACCAGCGCCGATCCGCCATCGTTGAGGCTCGACGCATTTCCCGCCGTGACGCTGAGGTCGGCGGAGCTGCCATTCTTCCCTGGGAACGCCGGTCGCAGCTTCGCGAGGGTGTCCGCCGTGGTATCCTTGCGCGGCCCTTCATCCACGTCGACGACGGTGGGGCCCTTGCGCCCCGGAACCTCGACGGGGGCGATCTCCTCGCGGAACTTGCCCGCGTTCATTGCGTCCACCGCCTTGCGATGCGATGCGACCGCGAACTCGTCCTGCTCCTTCCGGCCGATGCCCGCCTTCTTCGCCGTGTACTCGGCGTGACTGCCCATGTGGACATCGCAGAACGAGCACCACAACCCATCGCGGATGACGCCGTCCACCATCTGCTGGTCGCCCAGCTTCACCCCGTTGCGCATGCCGTACACGTAGTACGGCGCACTGGACATCGACTCCTGCCCGCCGGCGACGATCACGCGTCCGTCTCCCGCGCGCACGGCCTGGGCGGCGAGCATCACGGCCTTGAGGCCCGAGCCGCACACCTTGTTGATCGTCAGCGCCGAAACCGTGGAAGGGAGGCCGGCCTTGAGCGCGGCCTGCCGTGCCGGAGCCTGGCCCACGCCGCCCTGGACGACGTTGCCCATTATCACTTCCTCGACGTCCTCGATGGGAACGCCCGCGCGCTGAAGCGCCGCCTTGATTGCGACAGCTCCGAGATCGGGAGCGGACACGGAGCCCAGCGCGCCGAGAAACCTGCCGATCGGCGTTCGGGCGGCGGAAACTATTACCGGCTGTCGTGACTGATCGGACATTCGCTGCCTGGCATCGGGTTCGACCACGCCGATTGCGTGGTGGGTGAAAGCTAATCCTGATCCGCCGCCAAAGTGAGCGACCGCGACGTGACCTCCGCGACGACCCGTTCGATGAAGCGATCTATCGGTATGGGCCGCGGCTTCTGCTCGCGGCCGGCACCGCGCACATTGATCGCCACCGTACCGTCCTCGGCCTCGCGCTTTCCGATCACCGCCATGTAGGGGGTCTTCATGCGCGCGCCTTCGGCGATCCTGTACTTGAGCGTCTCCGAGCGGGCGTCGAGGTGCACCCGCACGCGCGCTTCGCGCAGCCGG
>JBGTMW010000131.1:0-5806 GCA_041743365.1 Gemmatimonadaceae bacterium | reverse complement strand
CCCGCCGCGCCCATGCCGCCGCCGGCGGTCGTGACCCGCACCGCCGCGCGATCGAGCCAGCGGTGGAGCAGCGTCTCGTGCACGGCGATGGTTTGAATGCGCTTCATCGGGATCGTCGCGACGACACGCGTGAGCAGGCCGTATTCCACCCGAAGATCCTCCCCTACGCGAGTCAGCGTGAAGTCGTGGAGGCGCACGGCCGCCCACACGGTGGACATCAGCCGGATGAAGAGGAGCAGCGCCGCGATGCCGACCACGAGCGCGATTGCGACGCTGCCGTCGGCGAGCGATGACGCGGAGAAATCGGTTCGCGCCACTCCCGGAATCCACGCCGCGAGCCTGTCGGCGGCGAGATCCGCGAGCTGGTCGATCTGCGACAGGAAGCCGATCGCGCCGAGTATGATCACCATTCCACGGTTTTCGATGAAGCCGGAGATGACGAGCTCGCCGGTTGGCAGGTGCAGGAGGGTCCGTCCGCCTGCCGTGGGTCGCATGGGGAGGGCGGCTGCCTTGCTGCCGGCCGGGTAAGCGGCTGCCGCGTCCTGCGCTTCGGTCCCGGCGACCGTCGAAGCATCGGGAACCAACCGCCGCGCGAACACGCGCTCCCGCATCTCCGTGAGCGCCGACATCGGAAGGACACTGAGGGATGCCTCCGGATTTGCCCCCGCGCCGGTCTGCACCTGCACCACCACCACGCCGAGCAGGCGATGCGCGACGTTCTGCACGGCGTCGATGTTCTGGATTCGGTCGTAGGGGATGTGACGCTCGTTCCGGACCAGGATTCCGGAGCGGATCACCAGCTCGTTCTCGCCGTAGCTGTAGCGAAAGGAGACGTAGCGGGCGAGCGCGACCACCGCGGCTATCACAAGAGCAATGAGCGGAACGACCAGGTTGTCGTCGCCCTCACGCGACCAGCGAACGAAGATGATCAGTACGAGCGGCACCGCGAACTGCCGGATCGCGCCCGCGACATCCACGAGTACGGTCAGCGGATGCAGGCGCCGCTCAGACGACATCGTGCTCCTTCCGGGGAAGGAGGAAGTCCCGGATGCGAAGGGCGCGCGCGTGGTCGAGGCCCGGAAGTGCGACCATCGCGTGGCTCGACCCCGCGGTGTGAATCGTCAGCGTACCGAGCCCGAACCGTCGCTCCAGGGGACCCTGGGAGACATCGGTGTGCTGCACGCGCGCGCGCGGAACGGTGATCACGCTACGCCAGAAAATTCCTCGACGGATCTCGATCCCGCTCTCATCGATCCTGTACGAGGCGTGCCTGTACGATATGGCGGGGCGCCGCTGCCCCCAGTACGAATAGGCGATCGCCGCCGCGGCCCAAAGGAGCCAGAGTGCCTGATGCTGATCGTCGGAGATGCGCGTCACCTCTCCCACGATCCAGACGACGGCGAGCCAGATGAGAGAATAGATCGCGGTAGCGATCCAGGCCGTGCGCTGCAGGAGAGGGATGTAGCGCGGATCGAGCCTCCGCTCCACGCCATCCGCCACCGCACGCTCGGCGATCGATGATTCTGCCGCGGACTCCTTCGGCTCGCGCTCGGACACCGCGCTACTCGCGCGTCCTGCCGTGCCAGAGTGCGAGCACCTCCGCCTCCCGCTGTGGCGAGAGTCCCGCGCGCAGGCGCTCCTGGTCGGCGGCGGAGCGCGAGTGGTAGTAGTCGAGGGTGTCGCGCGTAGTGACGGCGAGCGGCCGGAAGGTCAGCCCCGACTCTACCTCGCGGGTGAGGTCGAAGTGCGCGAACCCTGCATACTCCCCCCGCGAGGGTCGGTACACCGGCAGCTCCTGGTACGGACGCACGTTGTTCGCGATGAGGAAGTCGATGTCCACCCAGGTGAAGGTGGCTTCCGATGTGGTCGCGGCCTTGATCCCGTACAGGAACTCGTCGAATGGCCGCGGCGTCTTCGGACCCACGCCGTTGAAGATCCCGAAGGTGCGGTTCTCGGTCAGCCGCACCACCCACTCGCCGAGGTCGCGCGCGTCGATGATCTGGACCGTGTCCCTGCCCGTTCCCGGTGAGAGCACTTCACCGCCGCGCTCGATGCGCACCGGCCAGTAGGTGAAGCGATCGGTGTTGTCGCCGGGGCCCATGATGATGCCGGGACGCACGATCGTGGCGCGATCCCCGAAGTACTTCTGCACCATCCGCTCACTCTCGACCTTCGCAATTCCGTATGGCAGCGGACGCCCCGCGGTCACCGGCATCGTCTGCCGCGTGTGCAGCGGAGCATCGATGGTCATGGGAACGCGGCTCGTGTCCGCGTACACCGCACGCGTCGAGATGAAGAGGTACTGCCCGACGTTTCCGCTCAGCACCTTGCCCGTGCGCTCCACCCAGTCGGGCTGCACTGCCGACGTGTCGATCACCGCATCCCACTTTCGCCCCGCAAGCGAGCTCACATCCCCGGTGCGATCACCGCGCAGCTTCTCGGCCTTCGGAAAGAGCGCCGGATTGGTCTGGCCGCGATTGAACAGGGTGACCGAGTGCCCGTTGTCGATCGCCCGCTGAACCATGTGCGGCCCGATGAAGCTCGTTCCGCCAAGGAAGAGGATCCGGAGCGGCGCTCGACCCGGTCGCGAGGGAGACACAGCGTGAAGCCCTCGAGATCCAGGGATGATCCCGGCGGCGAGAGCGCCACCGGCGAGAGCGGTGATGCGAAGGAAGTCCCGGCGGTCGGTAGGCATGAGTGGTTCGGTGGAGGATGTGAAGCGGGCGGGAGCCACAAGATCCCTCCCCGGCGTGCCGCAGGTCAAATCCTCCGTCTGCGAGGAATCCCGACAGAACTTGACGGGATTGAGAATAGGAGCGTACATTCAGCGAGTTGAGAATTGTTCTCAACAACCAAAGTCGCACCGAACCGTCCACCTGCCCGCGCCCTCCCGCGCGGCAAAACCACCGACCTCGACCAGCGCGTCCGACTCCAATGTCATCGAGCAACTTTCTCGCGCCCGTACACACTCGCGCATTCGTTCGCGCGCTCCTTCTCGTCGCCGCTCCACTGGCCATGGCGGCCTGCGCAACGGACTCCGCGCCGGCAGGGGACTCAGCCGAGCCCGCCGCTCAGGGCGATCGATCGCGGAGCGACCCGGATACGCTGGTGCTCGGTTTTCTTCCGTCGCAGCAGGCCGACTCCGTGATTCCCAATGCGCGCCGGATCGGGGACTTCATTGCCGAGCGCATCGGCAGGCCCGTCAACGTCGTGGTGCCGTCAACGTATGAGCCGCTGATCGAGGGACTTCGATTCGGACATGTGGACGCCGCGTTCCTCGACGGCGGCGCCGGCTGGATCGCGCACAAGCGGACGGGAGCTGAAGTGATTCTCGCCGAGGTGCAGGCTGGCGAGACATTCTACTGGGCGGAGGCGTTCACCCGTCGCGGGTCGGGAATCGATTCGCTCCCCCAGGCGCTCGGAAAGCGGGTCGCGTTCACGTCGCGCACCGGGTCGAGCGGATTCCTGATGCCGGTCGGCTCGATGATCAACGCCAACCTCCTGCGTCCCGCGGGGAACGAGCTTGCCGATCTCGAGCGCGCGCTCCAGACGGGATTCGCCGCCACGATCGATGCGGGTGGATACAAGCAGGCGCTTGTCGCGGTGATCGAAGGACGCGCCGACGTCGCCTTCGGTGCACACGACTCGCCGCGCCGATTCCTCACGACAGCGGAGCAGGCGCAGGTCGTCTCCTTCCACCGGTTCGGCCGGATTCCATCGCACTCGGTGCTCGTGTCGGGCGAGCTTTCCGATGAGCTGCGCGACAAGCTGCGCGACGCGATGCTCGAGCTGAACGATCCGGCAAACCTTCCCCTGCTGAAGGCCGTGTACGGAGTGGACGGGTTGCGCGCCGCCACCACCGAGGATCACCTCGGTGACTTCGGCCGGGCGCTCTCCGCGCTTCCGGGAATGGAGCGGACTCTGCTCGCGAAGTCGAACTGATGTCGGCACTGACGGTCTCCGCGGCGGCGCCCGCGGTGATCGTCGACCGGCTGACCGCGGGCTACTCCCCGCGGCAGCCGATCCTGCGCGACATCTCGATCACCGTTCCCGCTGGTGAATGCTGGGCGATCATAGGACCGAGCGGCGGGGGGAAAACCACGCTCCTTCGCGCGGTCCTCGGTCTCGTGCGGCCGCAGTCAGGCTCGGTGACGCTCCCCGGAATGCAGGCTCATGCGACCATGCGCAGCGGCGCCATCGGCTACATCCCGCAGCAGCTCGGTCTCGTGCGCAACCTCACCGTGAGGCAGAACGTCCTGCTCGGCGGAGTGGGGAAGATGAGCTGGACGCGTACGATCGCGGGGATGTTCACCGGCGATGAAGTCGATCGCGCCGAGGATGCGCTCACATCCGTCGGACTCGCGGGACGCGGAAAGGAGCGGGTCACGGCGTTGTCGGGAGGAGAGCGTCGCCGTGTGGCGATAGCGCGCACGCTCGTTCAGCGTCCGCGCATCCTTCTCGCGGACGAGTTCCTCGCGGAGGTGGACCGGGTCACCGCGGAGTCGATCCTGGACCTTCTCGCCCGTGTGCGAGCGGATACGGGGATGACGGTGCTCTGCGTGGAGCACAACCTCGAGGCCGCGTGTCGCATCGCGCATCGGCTCGTTGTGCTCGCCGGGGGGCGGAAGCTGCGCGAGCTCGCGCCCTGCGACGCCGGCTGCGAGGATGCCTGCGATCTCTTTCGCGCCGTAGCCACCGCCTGATGCGCGGTGAGCTGACTCCGCCGCGCTTCGGCTGGACGACGATGCTGCTTGTCGTGGTGGCCGCGGCGGCGATCGCACACCTGGATCTCCAGCTATCGGGGCTGGTGCGCGGCTGGGACAACCTGCTGAAGCTCGGAGGGGACGCGTTCCCTCCGCAGATGGAACTGCTCCCCACGGCGTTCGTCGCGCTCGTCGAGACGCTGGCGATCGCGCTGCTCGGGACGCTGATCGGATTCGTCGCCGCGATTCCCCTCGGCGTCGCCGCGACGCGGACTCTATTCTCCGCATGGCTCGTGGTGCCCGCGCGACTGCTCGCGGCCACGGTGCGCACGCTGCCTTCGCTTCTATGGGCGGTGCTGCTCGTGATCCTGGTGGGCTTCGGTCCGCTCGCCGGCGTCCTCGCGACGGCGCTGTACACCACCGGTCACCTGGCGAAGCTCCAGTACGAGAGCCTGGAGGGGCTGCCCCCCGAGCCCTTCGAGGCGATCCGCGCGACAGGCGCGAGCAGGCTTCAGCTCACGCGATTCGTCGCACTGCCGGAGGCGTCGAACCAGCTGCTGAGCCAGCTGCTGTACATGTTCGAGTACAACGTGCGCGCGTCATCGATCATGGGCTTCGTGGGGGCTGGCGGGATCGGGTACTACATCCACCGCTACCTCCAGATGCTCCAGTACGACGGCGTGGTGACGCTGCTGCTGGTGGTGCTGGTGACGATCGTCGCAATAGATGCGCTGTCGCTGCAGCTGCGGTCGCGGTTCCTCACGGCTGTTCCCGGGCAGGCGTGAGGTGAGTCGCGGGTCGGTCGCGGTCATTCGGTGGCGGGTTGAAGGGGAGTGAGCGGGAAACGGAGTGGACGGTCGTCAGTGATCAGTTGTCAGTGATCAGCGAACCGGGCCCCCTCCACGATCGATCGCCTGAGAACTGACGACTGAAGACTGAAGACCGTTCACTCCGTTTCCCGCTCAATTCCCGCTTCGCCGCGCACACAGTCGCGGTTCAGTCGCGGCTCACTCGCGGCGCCCACGATCCAGCGCAGCTATGACCCTCTCGCGCTGGCGCTCGCTGTCGATGCCGGACGCGGCGCGCAGGTAGGCGGTGCGGGC
>JBGTMW010000130.1:0-2891 GCA_041743365.1 Gemmatimonadaceae bacterium | reverse complement strand
TCGTCGCCCCGTGACGCTCGATCCCCGCTTCTTTCAGCGCAGTCCTCGCGGCGCTACGCCTTGCGGTTCACTCGGGTCCCTGCGATCAAGTTCCCAGAGGACTTTCACCTCCAAACCAGTGCCCATGCTGGGCACACATGCACGAAGGGCCAGGCTTTCGCCTGGCCCTCGTGTCCAGCCTGCTGCGATCCGTCTTAGATAATGTCGCAGGTCGGCTCGCCTTCCTTGATACCACCGGCGGGCGGGTTCGCAAGCGTCGGCGCCGCAGCGGGCGTTCCGACGAAGGCGACACACTTCTTGGTGGTCGACGCGTGGGTCGCTTCCGCGGCCCAGCCGAGGCCCGCGTTCGGGGTCACGACGAGCGTGACGCCAGCCGAACCCGTGAAGTTCACCGCAACCTGGTCGCCGTACACGCCGTTGTTGTCCGACGCGTAGGTCTCTTCGGTCGTCGCGAGGTTACGCAGATCCGACTTCATCGCGGCGAGGTACGCCTTCTCCTTGGTGTTCGCGAACTTCGGAATCGCGATCGCGGCAAGAATGCCGATGATGACCACGACGATCAGAAGCTCGATCAGGGTAAAGCCACGGCGATTGGTACGCATTGATTCTCTCCAGAGAAAAGTAGTGTCTTATTCCCACCTGCCGGGGGGCGGCTCGGTGTTGGCCACAAGTAAGGCAACGCATGGGCCATCTGTGGCACTGGGTGGTAACCCTCGCTGCATATACGACTTACCCGGGCGGTCGTAACAGATCACAGGTTGGAACGGGTGGGTATTCTGCGCCTTCCGTGGCGTTCTGCGAACCGGATCCGGAGCCGCGGAGGGCCGGCGTGGGGCGCCGAACGAGAGCCAATGATGGTCGCACCAGGCGTCGGGCTCTGGACCAATCGAGTGCGGCAGGTCACCATCAAGCGCACGCGGCTTCCTGGACCCCCACAGTCGCCTCGCCCCGGGTGCCGCTCGACCAAGATTCACCCACCTTCCACAGACCCCATCGCCATGCCCGCCACAAATCCGCTGACCCGCTCGATCGCCGTCGGTACGCTGCTCGCGGCACTGCTGGGTGGCGCCGCCGCCGACCTCTTCGCACAGCGCCCCGCCCCGAATCGCGCAGCGAACGAGGGCGATGGCCCGCACCAGATGCTCGTGATCCGCGGCGCCACGCTGATCGACGGCACCGGCGGCCCTCCACGAGGACCGGTAAACATCACCGTCCGAGGCAACCGAATCGCCTCGATCACCGCGGCGGGCACCGCCGGTCTCCCGCAGACCGAGCTCCAGCCGATCCAGGGCGCAACGCGCGAGATCGACGCGCGCGGCATGTACGTGATGCCCGGCTTCGTGGACCTTCACACCCATACCGGCGGCGAGCCCAAGGCGCCGATAGCCGAATACGTCTACAAGCTGTGGATGGCGCACGGCGTCACTACCGTCCGCGATGCCGGCTCGGGCGCGTCGGCGTTCATGCAGAGCGAGAAGGCTCGCAGCGCGAAGAACGAGATCGTAGCCCCGCGCATCTTCGCCTACGCGCGCCCCGGTGGCGCTGCAACCCAGACACCGGAAGCGGCACGCGCATGGGTGCAGAGCGTCGCGCGCGCCGGTGCAGATGGACTCAAGCTGGACTCGTACCAGCCTGATGTCATGGCGGCGCTCATCGACGAAGCGAAGAAGAACGGCATGGGCACCATGGCGCACCTGTCACAGGGCGGCGTCGCACAGATGAACGCGATCGATGCCGCCCGCCTCGGGCTCGGCACGCTGACGCACTTCTATGGATTGTTCGAGTCGCTATACAGGGATCACGACATCCAGCCCTGGCCCGTGGACATGAACGCCATGGACGAGCAGCACCGCTTCGGTCAGGTCGCGCGTCAGTGGAACCTCATCCATCCGCGCGGGAGCGACGAGTGGAAGGCGCTGCTGAAGGAGTTCCTCGCCCTCGACCTCACCCTCGACCCGACGATGCAGATCTACTCGGCGGGGCGCGACCTCATGCGCGCGCGCACCGCCGAGTGGCATGACAGGTACACCCTGCCTTCGCTCATGGCGTACTACGAGCCGAGCCGGCAGAATCACGGCTCGTACTGGTTTTACTGGACGACCGCAGATGAGGTCGCGTGGAGGAAGTTCTACGATGTCTGGATGCAGTTCCTCAACGACTACAAGAACATGGGCGGCCGAGTGACGGTCGGCACGGACGCGGGCTTCATCTACAGCACCTACGGCTTCGCCTATCCGCAGGAGATGGAGATGCTCCAGGAAGCGGGGTTCCATCCGCTGGAGGTCGTTCGCGCGGCGACGATGCATGGAGCGCAGACGCTCCACAAGCCGAAGGGGAAGCCGATCGAGTTCGGCGTGGTGCGCCCCGGAATGCTCGCCGACCTGGTGGTCGTGGATCAGAACCCGCTGGCGAACTTCAAGGTCCTTTATGGCACGGGCGCGGTGAAGCTCAACGACGAGACGGGCACGGTGGAGCGCGTCGGCGGCGTGAAGTACACGATCAAGGATGGAATCGTGTACGACGCGAAGCAGCTTCTGGCCGACGTGGCGCGAATGGTGGAGGATGCGAAGCGCGCGTCGCGCTCGATCACGCCGGAGCGGTGACCGGCGCGGGTGGTCAGCAGGGCCCGGCTGCGGTGTTTGAAAGGCGGAACTGCGCCATCAGGGCATCTACGACGAGGACCTTGTCGGATTCTGCGGATGGAACGGATGAAAGGGCGGGTCAAGCCCGCGATAATAGGAAAGGGCGCCGTGCCGAGTTCCCACACCACTCCAGAGATCTGCCCTTTCATCCGTTCCATCCGCTGCATCCGTTCAAACCCTTCGTAGATGGCCGTCCCGGCGCGACCCGCCCTGATACCGGGCGGATCGCCGAAACTCGCCGGCCTCCAC
>JBGTMW010000129.1:0-2782 GCA_041743365.1 Gemmatimonadaceae bacterium | reverse complement strand
TGCCGGTTCCCACGCCCCCGGTGACCAGGTGGATTCTGCCGGCCTCGAGGCCCCCACCCGAATGCCTGTCCAATGGGGCGATGCCGCTGCGAATCACGGTCGAACCGTTCCCGGTACTGCGGCTCACATCGGCCATCCCATCCCTGTCCTCTCACCGTAATTGCTCCATCGGACCGGGCTGAGGCATTCACGACATTGCCGTAGTCGCCGAGCCGGTCTTATCCAGACGGTAGAGGAGAGTCAATTCACGTGCCGTAAACGATTCAGGGTGGGTGGCCGCTGCCGCTCGCGCCCCCGCGGGGGACGTTGTGGAGATAGCCGCCGATCAGGGCATCCCGGGGATCTACGGAGAAGCCCTTCGGACCAGGAGCCACCCGACCGAAACGATCCAGGCCGCCTTCGCGATGGTCATCACCGCGAAACCATGTACGTCGAGTCGAAGCTGGCCGGTGAGCAAGCCGAGCAGTACTCCGCCTCCAATCACGACTCCGGCGATCCCGACAATCTGAACGGCACCGGCACGCCTGGCCATCACGAGCGACCAGAGGAGAATCGACGTTGCGGCCGCGAACGAGCCGACAGTGGCGAATCCCTGATTGAAGAGATGTGTGTACCACCCGAGGACCCGGTAGATCTCCGCGGTTTCGCCGCCTCGAATTCGCTCGAGAATTCCCGTGGCAACGAACCCGCTCGCGACCGCAGCGCCGATCGTAGCCGCGACGCCGAAACCAAAGGTGACCAGCGCGGCCCTCCCGAGATCGGACCAGCCCAGGGATCGCGACAGACCGAGGAATCCCAGGAACAGCGCCGGAAGCGACGCCAGGGCCAACGCGTGAATCAGCACGCCGACACGAAGAGCGCCAGGTGGTCCCGAAAGCATGTCGTGACCGGTAGGATGAAGGGCCGCAACTGCGACGGTTGCCATCCCGCCGACCATCAGCAGCATTCCACTCACGGGATCACGATGCATGTTGCCAGCCTCCGGATCGGGGATTTCCACCTCCACCCGGCAAGGGTCGGCGATCCGGTGACCGTGGACAACAACCAAAGACAGGGGTGACGTTCGATGATGAACAGAATGCCTCGAACTGTTCGGGTGCACGCGAGCCGACGGCCGGACACGACCGGGACAGACCGGCGCGTTCGGCGCACGCGGCGGGCGCTCGTGGATGCGCTGGTCGCGCTGGTCATGGAAAAGGGCTACGAAGCGATCACCGTCCAGGACCTGCTCGACCACGCGGATATCGGCCGTTCGACGTTCTACGCGCATTATCGGGGCAAGGACGACCTGCTGATTCGGAGCTTCGAACGGATGCTCGACTCCATCGATGGCGTTCTGGATCAGGAGCGGTCGCAACGTGTCGCTGCGGTGAGCGAGCTGTTCCTGCACGTCCAGCATTTCCGGGGATTCCGGGGTGCGCTGGATCGTGCTCACATGCTCGACCGAACCTACGACGCCGGCGTGGAGCGGATGACCGAGAGCATCGCGCGCCGCCTGGCTGCGCGCTCTCACGGCAATGGAAGCGTTCCGATTCCCATCGTCGCCCGTGCCTACGCCGGCGCCCTGTTCGCGATGCTGAAGTGGTGGGCCCTGCGGGGCACATCCTCGTACAGCGCGGTGGAGATGGACTCGATCTTCCATGGGCTCGTGACCGGGAGCGTGCCAGGGGGCTGGATGGAGCCGGTAGCAACGCTGCTGGCGGACCAGGATCCCCCGTTGCCGCTGGAGAACGCGCCGACGCTCGACCTGGAGGAATGAGAACTCGAGGCGGTCATCCTCCGCCGGCGCCCGGTCCCGCGCGCCGGCCCGGGCGGTCTCGGTCAACGCGGCAGCCGGACCGTGAACGTGGTCCCGTCTTCATCGGACGACTCCGCCTCTATCGTCCCGCCATGCGCGACGACGATACGCTCGGCGATGTAAAGCCCCAGGCCGAGGCTGCTGTGCGCACCCGCTACCGTATCGCCCGAATGGAGCCGCTTGAAGGGGCTGAAGATCCCCGAAAGGGCCAATGCGGGGATGGTTGGCCCCGTGCTATGCACCCGAAGCACGACCTCCGACGCCTCGCCTCTGGTGGTCACGTTGATTGGCGTCTTCGCCGAGCCGTGCTGCACGGCGTTGCCCAACAGATTCGTTAATACCTGGCTGATCCGCGCACTGTCCCAGCTGCCTTTCAGGTTGCCGGACTGGTCGAGGCGTACCGTGCTCGCCGGATGCGCGGCGAGTATCTCCTCGACGGCCTGGGATGCCTCCTTCCCCATGTCCATCTCCTGACGGTTGATCGGGACACCCGAGCCCAGGCGACTGCGGGTGAAGTCGAGCAGATCGCCGACCATCTGGTTCATGCGTTTCCCACTGCGTTGAATCCGCGAGGTCATCGTGAGAGAGGGCTCCTTGAGCCCTGCCGTCTCGAGCATGAACTGCGACGCCGTCATGACGACTCCGAGGGGGGTACGCAGGTCGTGTCCGAGAATGGCGATGAACATCTCCTTGGAACGATCGAGATCGTGCGTGTATCGGGTGATGGACTCCGCCAGGGCCTGATCGATCGCTTCGTTGAAGCGCATGAGATCCTCGAGGTCATCACCGGTCAAGGTGCCGCTGGCCTTGGTCCAGAGCCTGATCACGCTTGCGCGAAGGGCCCGGTATTCCGACACCATTTCCCCAACGGTGAAACCGCTCTCGGCGCGGCCGGCGCCGTGCACCTCGGCCGCCGTGTCGACTCCATCGTCGGACGAATCCGCTTCGCCCCGGGACTTCTGCGTCTGCTCCGCCCCCGTCTGG
>JBGTMW010000128.1:0-4251 GCA_041743365.1 Gemmatimonadaceae bacterium | reverse complement strand
ACACAACCTCGTACATCGCCGGGAGGATTCGACGTATCGAACCGAGTGAGCGCTCGCAGGAGCTCCACCGGATTGGCTGTTACGTCGTGCGCGCCGTCTCCGTGCATCCGCTGAACGCCGGCCATGTCCCTTTCGGACAATAGCGGCTTCGGCACCATGGCAGTAGAATCGCTGCCTTCACGCGCAAGCTGGGCATCGCCGGCCAAGGGGGCCAACGTATGGATGCAGTTGAGACCCGACTAATCGGATCTCCGTCTCCTTACGAAGCGCGTGTTCGGAAGTTCCGCGCACTCGCCGTCCTGATCGCGACCGGGGTATTCGTCTACTTTCTGGGGGCAGTTCTGGGCGCTCCTACGGCTGTCCTTAGCCCGTTCTTCAGCGTCTTCATGGCTCCTGTTCCCTTCGTCGGATGGTGGGCTTACCTCCGGGCGCCGCAGGAGTTGCGCCGCTTCTTCCTGATCCTCGCTTGGGCGGCAACCTTCTGGATGATCGGCTCGGTCGCCTGGTATGCCTACTACTTCGCCGGAGGGAGCACGATCCCCGAACCGCCCGGGCTCTGGGACGGGCCGCTTCTCGTCGCCCGCCTGCTCGTGATCGCCGCCGTCGTCGTAGCGATGCGCTCGCTGATCTCCTTCCGCATGGCGATCCTCGACGTGTGGGCTCTCTGCGCTGCGACGTTTGCGCTCGGCGCAGCATTCATCTGGCGGGGTCTCGAAGACGGTGTCACAGCCGGCTCGCTCATCACGCTCAACCGACCCATCCTCGGCATCGTCACGTTGGTCCTGCTCACTTCTGCCGCGCTTGGATCGTGGCAGGGCCTGCCGCTGTCGGTCGTCCTAGTCGGGCTCGGCGAGGTCGGCCTCACTATCGGGAGCCTTATCTACAGCTTTCAGGCCATCGGCGGCGCATACGTGGATGACCGGTGGGCGGGACTCGCTTGGTCGGCGGGTGCCGGACTCGCGACGCTTGCGGCGAGCACGATCATCCTCGGTGTCGATCGTCGCGTCTTCCTCGTCGGCCGAACGCAGATTCCGAAGCACCCGGCTGGCTCGAGGAGTGTGCTGCTCGCCGACATCGGCGCGCTCCTCTTAACCGTCGGCGTGGCGTTTTACGGGTTACACGAGAACAGCCGCGTGCTGACTCTCATCGGTCTCTTCGCGAGTGTCTCGATCGGGATCGCGATGGCGTTGCGCGCGAGAGATTCGATCCGGACCGCCGAGAGCGCCTACGGCCGTCTCGACCGCACGCTCGCCGACGCCGAGCGCGCTCGCGACGAACTCGCAGATGCGAACGAGGATCTGGCTCGGGCGAACGCCCAGATCCAGGCGGTCCACATCGCATATGCAGACCTCCTCAACCTCACTGACGAGCGAACGAGCGGTCGAATACGCGAGTTGATCGAGGATGCGGGCGAGGACCTCGCCGAGCTCCTCGAAGAAGAGATGGAGCGGGAGCGGCGACGTTGAGCGCGCGCTCGGACGTCAACGGCTGTCTCAGGCTCGAACGACCCCGGACCATAAATTCAGCGAGCCGGGTGCGCTTTTGTCCTCCACTCCAACGAACCTTCGGCGTTCCGCCTTGCGGCTTCTTCCTACGGCCTACTGGGGTGGACTCGACCTACTCGCGTCCCGTGCTCGCTGCAGGGGGCAAGCTAGGGGCGACCTGCTCTAGCGTCAAGAGCAGCGGCAGGGTTAGGTCGGAATTTGCGGCGATTTCCGCAACTGCCCAGGTTGTCGGGTCGAGCGATGGACCTCGTTGCGAGTGGTGTGCGTAGGTCCGGGAGATGAGTCGCCTTGCCCTCCTCATCGGCGTCCTTGCGGTGCTGGAGTTGGCCGGCGGTGTCGAGGGACGCGCGGTGCCTGTCGAGCGGATCGGTGTCGCCGGTGTGTCAATCGCCATGCCGGCGGGCTGGCACGCTATGCCCCGGTCCGCGCAACCGTCCCAGAACGACCCTGTGACGCGGATCGTCGCTTCGTCCGGCCCGGTCTGGTTCGGGCGGGGTTGCAACGACCTGGACTATGTGTTTCCGCGCACGGCGGTCGCGATCGTGCTCGTCGAGTGGGTTCAGCTGCCAGTGGGGACCCGGTTTGCGCCTCGGCCGCGCCGGTTCACGGCTACGACTCTGCCTATACGGCCGCCGCCGGCGCTCGAGTGTTTCAACGGGCCGGGCGGCGGGATTCAGTTCTCCGCACATGGTCGCCAGTTCGCGGCCTACGTCCTGTTGGGCCGGCGGGCGCCGTCAAGCTTGGCCGCACGTGCACGCGCGGTACTCGACACGCTGAAGGTGAGACGTAACCTGCCTTAGCGGGAACGCGACTTACGCCGCTTCCTCCTCGGCGATGCCGGCCGCTTTGCCCACGACGCCTTCCGCTGCGCATACAACTGCGCCTCCTCGATCAGCCCGGCCCGAAACTCGGTCAGCGCGTGCAGGAGCGAGTCGACCTTGTAGAGCGAGTTCTGAACCTGCAGCTCGTTGTGGAGCGAGAACTCGAGGTTGATCCGCTCGCCGCAGTCGGCGATCTCGAGGATCGTGCGGGCGCGGGGCACCGGATCGGAGGGGAACGAGCGGCGGCTACGCGCGGCGTCGATCCGACGCGGACTCGTGTCCTCGACATAGGCCACGATGTAAGCGCCATCGTGGAAGCCGGGGAAGTTGAGGAAGCGGCGCACGTCGACGCGCGCCTTGTAGGGCTCGGGCATGTCTGCTCCTAGATCGATTGTCGGACTAGGAACAAGCCCGCCACCTCCTCGTTGTCACCGATCATCATGAGGCACTTTACGCTCGCTGGGCGCTCCGGTCGAGCTCGTCGATGCGCTCCGCGCTTCCGCCGGTCAGCAGCTTCCGGTATCCGCGCGGCGGTAGCCGCCGGGTGGGCCGAACTCACGCACAGCGCAGCGGAAGCAATAGAGGATCACACGCCGATCCTCGGTGGGCGACAGCAGATAGGCGCGCCAACCGCGCGCCTTGCCAATGAGTCGCCTGTCGCACTCCTCGCAGCGCACACGCGCAACCTAGAGGGCCTGGGTGCGCGTCCACAAGATGTCCGTTTGAGTCGACTAACCACCGTCGATCCAGCCCTCACGCGCGACCGTCGCCTGCCCGAGCGTGCGGGAATGTCGCTTGAACCTGAGCGTAGGTGACCCCCGGACCTCAGTTACATTGATGGCGTGCCCACTCCGGAGCAAGTCACGGCCGGAATGGAAGTGGCTCGTGAGCTTCGGGAGCGGTATCGCGTGAGAGGGGTGCTGGTCTCCGCCGCTCAAGCGGGGTACATCGCCGAACTCAAGTGCGGGATGGAATATTGCTTTGCAGTGGCGCAAGACCGCTTCAAGCCACTCGGGATTCCGCTCGGCCCCTGGATGCCAACACACGAACACTTCCCACTAGCGAAAAGGTTCACAGGGACGAGGGAAGTCACAAATGCCGTCCTCGCGCACCGCCGTTGCAACAACGTCGGCTACAAGATCGAAGAGCTCAGGGACCATCTCGAAGGGTTGCGCTTAGAAGACGGAAGTGCGCTTCACCCTGACGCGATACAAGCCGCAATCGACGATCACGTGGAGCAGCGTAGAACCGCAGCCGGGCGCTACCCACGGCGTCGCGGGTCGCGCAAGCGAGCCATCAAGATCGCGCACCAGACGCACGAATCGCTCGGCCGAACCGAGTAACTAAGCCGGCCAAGCGGGGTTACGCCGGCTTGGGCCAGTGTTTCTCGATGACGCCTGGCCGGCACAAGGACGAGGTAGCTCGTCGCTGGGTGCGGCCCGTGGCGACGGCGTACTTCCGGCTCCTATTCGATCGTCAGAGGTGGCCGCGATGGTTTCCCGGGGGAGCCGTTGACCCGTCCAGAGAGAGACCGTGGACGCGCGCGTCTTCACCAGTTGGTGGCGCTACCGCGGCGACGCGCTGACCCTTCCGACCCACTCGGTCGGGCTTCGCTCTCCAATCACGTTCGGGCCGTTCGACATGCCGGTCATCGATGTCACTGTGGCGGAGAAGTTGTCCGGAGTAGCCGGCGGCTTGAGACGTTCACTGGTGAGGATGTGCCCGCCGTTTTGCAACGGGACGCGGTTCCGCTACGCGCTCCGCCGAGCTATGCCCGCAGTGGCCGCCGACGGCTGGCATCGGCGAGCCCGATCAGAGGCCGCCTTGCGGCGCCCTCCGTACTTCGGTCTCAACCGACCGCAGGTTCAGTGCGACGAACGTAGGCCCACTCGGCCTCAAGGGTCTGATCCTCGCCGAGCCGTAGA
>JBGTMW010000127.1:0-3368 GCA_041743365.1 Gemmatimonadaceae bacterium | reverse complement strand
GTCGAGAGGGTGCCCGGGCTCGTCGGTCGCGCCGGCTGCGGCGAGGAGCGTGGCGGACCAATCCATCGAGATCGCGATCTGGCCCGATGAGCTGCCTGCCGTCAGCCGCCCCGGCCAGCGCAGCGCGAGCGGAACGCGGATGCCGCCTTCCCAGAGAGTGAACTTTCCGTTCGCCCACGGCGAGTTGTTCGAGTACCGCTCGCCGCCGTTGTCGCTCGTGAAGATTACGAGCGTGTCGCGATCGCGCCCCGCCCGGCTCAGCGCGGCCATCACCCTGCCGACGCCATCATCGAGGCTTCGCATCATCTCACCGAACACCGCCGGCGAACCGCCATCGCGGAATGAATGCTCCGGGTTCGCTCCGTGGCGATCAGCCGGACCCTCCCATGGCCAGTGCGGTGCGTTGTAGTGAAGGCTGAGGTAGAACGGACGCGTGTGCGAGCGACCGACGTACTCGACCGCCTTCTCCGTGAGGACGTCGGTGAGGTAGCCGATCCGCTCCGCGGGGAGCTCGCCTTCCCATAGGTCGGGAAGTCCGTCGGCGCCGGTATGGGTGAAGTAGTCGGCACCGCCACCCTTGATGCCGAAGAATTCGTCGAATCCGTGACGCAGCGGACCGAAATCCTGCAGGAAGCCGAGGTGCCATTTGCCGACGAGGGCGCTATGGTATCCGGCCTTCTTCAGCCGCGAGGCAACCGTCGGAATCGTCGGAGAGAGTCCATACATCGGTCGCTGTCCGGAACCCGGCGCACCCCATCCCATCGGACGCTGAAGCGCGGGCGCATATCTCGCGGGGTACCGACCCGTCATGAATCCGACACGCGTCGGCGTGCACGTCGAGGCCGCCGCGTAGGCATCGGTGAATCGAACCCCCTCACCGATGAGGCGATCGATGTTCGGCGTCCGGAAATCAGACCGCCCGAAGGCGCTGACATCGCCGTAGCCGAGATCGTCGGCGAGAATGAAGAGGAGATTCGGACGGCGCTGCTGGCACAGCACCGTTACGGGCGAGGCTGCGAGTGCGAGCGCCGCGGCCGCCGCGGAGGTGATGAACCCGCGGCGGCCGCATCGCACCGCTGCGTTGGCGGGACTCGCACGAAGATGATCGGGGATCGCGGTGCCGGCCATCGGATTCTTCACGACGCACCTCCAGACAGGGGGCTCGGCAGCTACCGCAAGCTTCAATGCATTGCCCAGCGATAACTCCCAGCTGAAGGCGGCAGCTACCGCTGAAGCACTAACGCCCGGTCCGGGGATCTTACGCTCAGGGCGTCGCCGCGACTATCGCGGAAACCTCGAGGCGTTTATCCCCGGGATCACTCGCAGCGCATTGGCATAGTACACCTTCTTCAGAACATCGTCTGGCAGGTCCATGCCATACATCCGCCAGAACGCGTGATAGTTGCGGTAGTATGGAAAGTATTCGTCCGCGGTCTCGAATATCCGGAAATAGGTGTGGTACTCCGACTGATTGTACGAGTCCTTCCCCATCAGGATGCGATCCTGGTACCTGATGAAGAACGCGCGCCCTGCGCGAGGCTGCCGGCCGATCTCGTAGATCACCGCGCCCAGCTCCGCCACCATGTTGGGCAGCGAGTCCATGAGAGCGCCAAGGTGGCCGAGGTCATGGCCGTACCACCCGAGGTGGGCGTTGATGAAGGTGGTCTTCGCGTGCTTCCTGAACACCCGGTGCTGCTCCGCCATCAGCGAGTCGAAGGGCGGGTAGCTGTCCGCTGGCCGCCCGCGACGCGGGTGAAGCACCAGCTCGAGCCAGCGCTCGTTGTTCCGGTCGATCGGCTTGAAGAACTCCGCGGGCTCCGCGGTGTGGATCAGCACGGGGATGCCGAGCTCGCCGGCCTTCGCCCATACCGGATCGAAGCGCGGATCGTCGAGCGGGATGCGCCTGCCGTTCGCATCGCGGGTGTTCATGCCGAGCTCCTTGAACACCTTGAGACCCTGCGCACCGTGCGTGCGCACGTCGCGCTCGAGCTCCGCGGCCGCCCACTTGCCGAAGTCGGGTCGGTTCACCTCGCGGAGATTCATGTTCGCGAAGACGACGAACCGGTCGGGATAGCGCCCCTTGAGCGCGGCGACGCGTGCGGCGAGCGCGTCGCCGGTTCCGCCGCTCAGGTTCACCATGAGGCCCATGTTGAGCTCGTCCATCTCGCGCACGAGCTGCGCGGCGCGCGCTGCATCGAGATTCCCCTGATGCCCGTGGACATCGATGAAGGGAAACTTCGCGCGTGTCTTCGGGTTCTCCGGCACCTTGAGCGTCGAGCGGGGCTCGTACTCTCCCACCTGCATCGTCGGGCGCGTGGGCTCCTGCGCCACGAGCGCGCCGGCGAGGAGGGGGAGGGGGAGAAGGAGGATGCAGCGGGCTGAAGTCATCGGATCCGATCCGCGGATGAAGATTGGGGAGAGTTACCCTATGGCGACGAAATCCTGCCCAGAGCCCAGAGCCCAGAGCCCAGAGCCCAGCGACCATGAGCCATAGGACCGGTCCTGTAGCGGATCGTCGATGGGCTTTGGGCGATAGTCGATGGAGCCTCCCAGAGCCACCGACCGTGAGCCATAGGACCGGTCCTGTAGCGGATCGTCAATGGGCTGGGGATTCGTGACATTGGCAATGCCGGTGTGCGCGTGGGCGGAACAGCCGCCATTAACCGGTGCTACCGGATTCCGGTGAGCCGCCGACTGAGCTCCCGAAGCTGGCGCTGCGCCTCCTCATCGTACGCCTGCGCGTTCGCCCGCGTTGGCCGGAGGCCATTGAAGTAGGAGCCGCTCTCGACTCCGGGCGCCGTGATGGCGTTCATCACCGCCTCGGCGCCTTCCTCCACCGTGGTTCGCGGACGCACTCCTGCCGCCTCCACCATCGACGTGTTCATGAGCGTGGCTGGATGCAGGGCGACGACGGTGACGCCCTTTCCATCGAGCTCGCGCGCGAGGTCGACGGTGAACAGGATCTGCGCGAGCTTGCTCTGCCCGTACGCGCGGCCGCCGCCGTAGCCGCGCTCGAGCATGACATCGGCAAAGTCGAGCGGCGTCTGCGCGACCGACGCTACGTTCACGATGCGCGACGGCGCGCTGCGCGTGAGAAGTGGAAGCAGGGTGCGGGTGAGCAGGTAGCCGGAGAGATAGTTCACCGCGAAGTGCAGCTCGTGGCCATCGGCGCTGACCTGACGCTCACCCTGCGCGAGCCAGATGCCGGCATTGTTCACGAGCACGTCGAGCCGGCGGTAGTCGCGCAGGATCGACGCGCCCAGCTCGCGGACCTGGGCCAGCGAGGCGAGATCGGCGGCGTAGAAGGCGGCGCTTCCCTTGCCCCCGCGCTCGATCTCCGCGACCAGCGCCGCGCCGCGCTCAGTGTT
>JBGTMW010000126.1:0-5256 GCA_041743365.1 Gemmatimonadaceae bacterium | reverse complement strand
CGACGTACGCGCGCGCGACCGCGACGCAGTCCGCGGCGGACTTGCCGGCCAGGCGCTGCAGAAAGCGTCGAACGGCAGGCGTGTTCGGCCCGTAGGGCAGCGATGACGCAGGACTGGTCATCACGAGGGATGGAAGCGGGGTGAGCTCGGCATTGGGGAACTGATCCTGGAGTCGACCACTACGCCGACTGCGTGGACGCTTCGCACATGTGGAGACGGCCGGAAATGTAACCGCGGACCACCGGCCCCCCGCCGCCGCAGGCTGCCACCCCCGCCTCCGACGCCCGGGTCCCTGGTCCCGACGCCCGGGCTCTGCTTCCGACGCCCGGGAACTGGACGCCGCCTCATTCCGGTTGGCGCACCACTTGCCCCATTATCATGGTCCACACGAGTCGTAGAGGTCATGCATGGCAAGTCGTCGGAGGCAGGAAGGTGGCAAGAAGCAGAACGCCGAAGGGATGCATGGTGACAGGACACACGAAGCAATACTGGAGCAGCTCAAGCATGGCCTCCCCGCGCCGGCAGCGCCGGCGGATGAAACGTCCGCGACTGAAGCGGCCGGGGAAAACGGGTCGCTGAAAGCCCACACACCCGCCCCCGACGGAAAGCACCGGCTGATCGAGCATCGCCAACAGCACGACGAGGCTGACAGGAACAGCGAGAAGAACCGCCTCGCCCGAGAAAGGAAGGGTTCAGCCACCGGCAGGAAATAGGGCGCACCACTCGCACACCGCGCGCGGGGGAGGCGCACCGCGCACGGTCCGGCGGTCGAGGCTGGCCCTTTGCGCCGCCCCCGCCGATCTTTCCCGACATGCACCAGCGCGCCATCGAGCACCTTCGCGAGTCGGACCCGGAGCTCGCACGCATCATCGACCGCGTCGGGGACTGCGAACTCTCGCCTCGCGAGGGCGGCACCCACTTCGACGCCCTCGTGCGCGCGATCATCTACCAGCAGCTCGCCGGCAAGGCCGCCGCAACGATTCACGGTCGCGTCGAGGCGCTGTTCGGCGATCGCGCGCCGACGCCCGAGGAGATACTCGCAACGGACGACGAGCGACTTCGGGCCGCTGGGCTCTCACGGCAGAAGATCTCGTACATCAAGGATCTCGCCGCCAAGGTCGCATCGGGCGAGCTGGCCACCGAGTCGCTCGACCGGATGCCCGATCACGAGGCCATCGAGTCTCTCGTCCGTGTGAAGGGAATCGGCCGCTGGAGCGCCCAGATGTTCCTGATGTTCCGGCTGGGACGGCCGAACGTTCTCCCCGATCTCGACCTCGGCGTGCAGCGGGGGATCCAGCATGCCTATCGCCTGAAAAGCCTTCCCACGCCGAAGGACGTGCTCCGCATCGGCGAGCGTTGGGCGCCGCATGCGTCGGTTGCGTCGTGGTACATGTGGCGCCTGCTGGAGCTCCCCGATGTGATTCGCAGGGAGGCGGCCGCACGTAAAGAGAGTCGAGCCGCGGTGAAGGCAACCAACGGTGAGAACGATCCGGCGGTTGGGAATTCATCGAAGAAGCCTCCGGCGATGAAGAAGCCGGCGAGGCAGGCTGCTGCGAGGAAGAAGCCGGCGAGGAAGGCTCCTGCGAGGAGGAAGTCGGCGAGCAAGGCTCCGGCGAGGAAGAAGCCGGCAAGGAAGGCTCCTGCGAAGAGGAAGCCAGCAAGGAAGGCTCCCGCGAGGAAGAAGCCGCCGATGGCGAAGCGCGTGGCCAGAGTAGCGGCGAAGCGAAGCCGGGCGAGGCGCTCGACCGGGCGTCGCTGAAGCCCGTCCGCCGTCCGGGCGTGCTCGACCGCTGATCTTCGGCCTGCGTGCCCGGGGCGTGAATCGATCGTCTACGATTGATGCCCGGCCCGCCGATCCCTCCCACGCCACCTTCGCGGAATCCTTCCAACGGGGGTGCCGCTACCGCGTCGCGCGCCTCGCTGGCATCGGGGCTCTGGCTGGACCACACGGCAGGGCTCGTCGGTGTGGCGCTGAACTGCCGCAGTGTCCTCCTCCCCTCGGTCGTGGCGATCGAGCCCGAGGAGCCGCATGCCGGCCCGGCCGCACGAAGGACCGATGCCGCCGGCGCGGTGTCGACGGTTCATGTCACCATCCTGCCGGCCACCGAAAGGGATGGCTCGGTTTTCTGCCCCAACGTGGACTCGATCGACACCGCCGATGCGGCGCGGGCTCGAACGCTCGGTGCAGGCGCATACGCGGCTTTCCCGATCCCGCAGCGAACTTCGATCACCGCGGCTCCCGCTGTGAGCTCCATCGAGCTCTGGATTCTCTCGCCCGCTCCGCGCGAGTGGACCGACGCCGACAGAGAGTCTCTCGGAACCGTGGTAACCTGTGTCGCGGAAAGCCTCGAGATCCGCCACGAGCTGGCGGAGTGTCGCTTCCACGAGGAAGAGCTCCGCCTCCATTCGCTGAGGGATTCCCTGACTGGGTTGCCCAATCGCGCGCTGTTCCTCGACCGGCTGGGCCACGCGCTGGAGCGCTCGAAGCGTCACAAGGATTTCCGCTTCGCCGTGCTCTCCCTGGACCTCGATCGCTTCAATGCGGTGAACGACAGCCTCGGCCAGGAGATCGGGGACGAAGTGCTCGTCACGGTGGCGCGGCGCCTCGAGACGTGCGTTCGCGGCGAGGACACCATCGGACGCCTGAGCGGCGACGAGTTCGTGGTTCTCCTCGAGAGCATCTCCGACGACAGCGACGGATCGCGCGTCGCCGAGCGGATGCGTCGCTCCCTGGTCGAGCCGATCATCACGACGGAAGGCGAGGTGTTCATCTCGGCGAGCATCGGCATCGTTCTCAGCACCTCCGCGTCGGAGCCGCCGGCCCGGCTGATTCAGCAGGCGGCGATCGCGACTTCGCGCGCCAAGGCGGCGGGGCGCGACCGGTACGAGATGTACGACCGCGCGATGCACGCAAAAGCCCTGAACCGGCTGCGCACCGAGATGGACCTGCGTCACGCGGTGGAGCGCGGAGAGTTCCAGCTCTACTACCAGCCCCTCGTTTCTCTCGAGACAGGTCGCATCACCGAGCTCGAGGCGCTGCTCCGCTGGCACCATCCCGAGCGCGGGATCGTGCCTCCGCTCGACTTCATCCCGCTCGCAGAGGAGACGGGCCTCATCATCCCGATCGGGAGCTGGGTGCTGAAGGAGGCGTGCCGGCAGATGCGGGAATGGCAGGTCGAGTTTGCGCGCACCGGAAGCGAGCTGCCGCTCGCGCTCAGCGTGAATCTCTCCGTGAAGCAATTCGCGCAGCGCGGATTCGTCCAGCACGTTGCGGAGATCGTCAGTGCCAGCGGAATGGATCCCCGGTCGCTCAAGCTCGAGATCACCGAGAGCTTCGTGATCGACGATCCACGGGGGACTCGCACGATGCTCGAGGAGCTGCGCGCCCTGGGCGTCCAGATCTACCTCGACGACTTCGGCACGGGCTATTCGTCGCTCGGCTACCTCCACACCTTGCCGCTCGACGCGATCAAGATCGACCGCAGCTTCGTGACGGGGATGGACGCGGGCCCGACGCACCTCCAACTCGTGCACACCGTGCGCGCCCTCGCCCGGAACATCGGCGTCCTGGCGGTCGCGGAGGGAGTGGAGACCGAGGCGCAGCTCCGCACGCTGCGGACACTGGGCTGCGAGTCGGCGCAGGGCTATCTCTTCTCGCGGCCGATCGACTCCGAGGGGATCGCCATGCTGCTTCGGACCAACCCGCAGTGGTAGTGTAGCGGCCGTCGGCAGGGTTAGAATGCGAGGTCAGCGGTCGTCCGGACCGCCTCCGTTCGTCCCTCTCCCGATCCATGGCCCCGATCCTCTATCTCGCGTTCCTGATATCCGGGATCGCGGGCCTCATCTACGAGACGACGTGGTCCCGATACCTCGGGCTGCTCCTGGGCCACAGCGCCTACGCGCAGGTCATCGTGCTCGTCATCTTCCTCGGCGGCATGGCGCTCGGCGCCTTCGTCATAGGGCGCCGGTCGGAGCGAGTGAAGCGTCCGTGGCTCGCCTACGCCGTGATCGAGATCATCATCGGCCTTTTCGGGCTCGGCTTCCATTCGCTGTTCACGGCCGCGAGCGCGCTTGGCTATGACACGATCTTTCCGGCGCTTTCGGGCGGCGTGCTCCTGCTGCTCGCCAAGTGGACGATTGCCGCGCTCCTGATTCTTCCACAGTCGGTGCTCCTCGGGATGACCTTCCCGCTGATGAGCGCCGAGGTGCTGCGACGTTTCCCAGATGCGCCGGGGCGCGTGCTCTCGCTGCTCTACTTCACCAACGGTCTCGGCGGCGCAGCAGGTGTGCTGATCGCCGGGTTCTGGCTGATCGGACGCGCCGGGCTCGCGGGATCGGTAGCGGCCGCCGGAGTCCTGAACATCCTGGTGGGTGTCGCGGTGGCTCTCTCCGCGCGCTTCATTCGCGCCGCCCCGCGCGACGATGTCGTGCACGCTGAGACGATGGCCGTGGCGCCGGTTCCCATCGCGGAGCCACGACCCGCGTCAGCCGCGACTCCGGGCATCGGACTTTCTCCCGCTCGCCTGCGCACCGTGCTTCTGGCCGTCAGCGCGGGTACAGCCATCGCGTCGTTCATCTACGAGATCGCATGGATCCGGATGCTGGCACTGGTGCTCGGAGGTGCCACGCATGCGTTCGAGCTCATGCTCTCTGCCTTCATCCTCGGGCTCTCGCTTGGCGCATTCTGGGCGCGCCGTCGCATCGACAGCTTCGAGAACCCGGTGCGTGCGCTGGCGGTCGTGCAATGGATGATGGGCGCCCTCGCGCTTGCCACGCTCCCCGTTTACCTGGCCTCGTTCCACTGGACGGCCGCGCTTCTCGGCGCGCTCGACGTGACGCCTGAAGGGTATGTGGCGTTCACCATCGCGCGTTACGGAATCGCCCTGATGGTGATGCTGCCAGCGACATTTTGCGCGGGGATCACGCTGCCGCTCATCACGCGCACACTGTTCCGGGGGGGCGTCGGTGAATCCGCGGTGGGGACGGTGTATGCCGCGAACACCATCGGCTCGGTGATCGGAGTCGCGCTCGCCGGGCTCGTGCTCATGCCGCTCATCGGTCTCAAGGCACTGCTGATCGCGGGTGCGACGCTCGACATGGCGCTCGGCATCTGGCTCCTGGGACTTTCGCACTGGCGGCCCTCGCAGCGCCGGAAGCTCGTTGCGGCGGCGGCCGCGGCCACCGTGCTGATGATCGCGGGAATCGCGTGGCAGGCGAGGTTCGACCGCGCGCTGCTGACGAGCGGCGTCTTCCGCG
>JBGTMW010000125.1:0-4806 GCA_041743365.1 Gemmatimonadaceae bacterium | reverse complement strand
CTTGTCGGCGAAGTAGTAGTAGAGAAGCGCGCTGTTCACGTGCGCGGCCTTTCCGATCTGCTTCACGGTGGTCGCGGCGTAGCCTCGCCGCGCGAAGAGCTGCTCGGCGGCGTCCAGGATGACGGTGCGTGTGTCTGGCGTAGTGGACACGGTCCTTAATTAACTGTTTAGTTAACGCCCGGCAAGAGCCGGTATCAGAACCACGCCGGCAAACCGGCCCATCGTGCCGGCCTCAGAACCGCGCCAACACACCCGCCAGGATCTGACCGTCGTTGTTCGAATTTGCCCCACGACGTCGCGCCTCGCTGTCGTAGGAGTCGACGAACGAGAAGGTCAGCGACACCGATTCACGAAGCTGATATGCGATCGCGCTCGAGCTCGCGACGTTGAAGTCCGATGCCGAGCGGACGCTGGGACGGTAGTACGTCTCGTGAGTGAAGCTGAGTCGGTCGTCGAAGGCGTGACGCGCCTTGAACCGGCTCGACCATCGCGCCAGTGTGCCATCGCCCGACGGAGCGATCGTCGCAGCCGCATTGGTGCGTTCGCCAACAAGGGCGAGGCTGACACTGGTCTCGGTGCGCGGCGTGCGCGCGAATGTCAGCTTGCCGCCGAGTCCGGCGCTGTAACGCCGCGTGATCCGCTTCTCGAAGCTCGACTCGACGCTTCCGAACAGGAAGGGCGTGTATCGCGCGTAGGGCCGGTGATCCGCGGAGAGAGCAGCGATCCACGACCGCTTCGTCACCTCGCGATCCTCGCCGCGAACGGCCGCATCGGCATAAGCGAAGCGCATGCTGGCTTCCACCTCGAGCAGGCTGTCCACGCGCACCACCTCGCCCCGAGTGGCGATCACTCGCTGATCGCTGTTGCCGAAGAACACGCTCGCATTCGCCTCGGTCTCGATCTTCCAGTCGGGCGGCTGCGCCTGTGCGACCGCCGGAACCATGACGGCGAGCCCACACGCCGCCGCGAACCGGACCATCCGCCGGACGATCGGAGCGTTCGCGCCCGCTGCGGCCCGGACCGCGTTGTCCTTCGACACCCGCGGCTTCATGACGCCTCCCCGACACGGCCCGCTACTGCGGGTTCCGCGGCATCTGCGGGACGTCGTTCGAAGGGACGAGCGTATATCCCGCTCTGGAGGCCCATGATGAAGCTGCGCGCGTTGCGACCGAGCACCCGGGTATCGTAGCCGCCCTCCTGCACGACGAGCGTCGGAAGTCCCAGGCCGGACAGCGCCTCGCCGATGCGCTCGAAGCCATCCGGGGTCACGGTCCACGCACCGGTGGGGTCACCCTTCGCGATGTCGAGGCCCATGGAGAGGACGAGATACCTCGGGTCGAACGCCTCGATGAGCTTGAGCGCCTCCTCCAGCACGGGAAGGTACGCATCGTCACCGATGTTCTCCGGCAGCGGAAAGTTGCGATTGAAGCCCAGCCCGGCCTCGGCCCCGGTTTCATCGGCGAACCCGGCGAAGTACGGATACGCGTAGCTCGGGTCTCCGTGAATGGAGAGCGTAAGGACATCGCTCCTCGTGTAGAAGATCTCCTGGGTTCCATTGCCGTGGTGGAAATCGACGTCGAGAATGGCCACGCGACCCTCGCTGCTCAGTTGGTGGGCCGCGATCGCGGCGTTGTTGAAGTAGCAGAAGCCGCCGTACACGCGGCTCTCGGCGTGGTGGCCCGGAGGCCTGCAGATCGAATAGACGAGCTGCTCGCCGCTCCGCAGTGCGTCGGCGCCCGAGAGCGCACAGTCGACGGCTGCGCGTGCCGCGATGTATGCGTTGCGTGTGAGGGGCGTGAAGGTGTCGATGCAGTAGTACCCGGCACGTACTTCCTCATCCACCGGCTGGCGGTCGCGGAGCCTGATCGGGAAGACGTAGGGATACACCGCCTGCCCTTCCTTCATCTTCGAGGATACCTGACGGAGGTAGCTCACGAAATCGGCGGCGTGAACCGCCACGATCGGTTCCTCTCCGTGGGTCTTCACCTGCTGGATGTCCACGCCGGGCAGCGTCACGATGGCGTTCACGATCTTTTCGACTCGCACCGGTCGCTCGACGTAGCCGCGCTCGCGCACGTGATGCAGCTGGTGCTTGGGAGAGACGAAGACCTTCAGGGGCCGGAAGAGTCCATGGCTCGACGACACGCGCGCCGGCGCGGTGGAGCTTCGCGGTGGCTGGAGCTCGACCGGATCCGCCTTCACCGAATCGATCACCGAGAGGGCGTACGGGTCGTTCGCCGGATATCCGTACTTCCGGAGCAGCAGCGCCTCGAACATCCCCCGCACATCAGCGGCATTCGGTTGGCGCGCGTCGCCGAGAGCGTCGAACATGAGGTACGGTTCGCCCTCGGTGCGTCCGGGTCGCATCTCCTCGTAGGTGGTTCCCGCAATGACGCGCGCGCCGTAGCGCTCGTAGAACCGGATCCGCGCCCGGTTCTCGCGTCGACGCAGGGGATCGGGCTCCAGAAGCGGGTCGTCAGGGCGCACCTCGAGGTAGAGCCCCGAGCTCTTCACTCGCCCCAGAAACTCGCGGAGAGCCTCGTACAGTGCTCCGCCGATTCCCCGTTGCCGGACCAGGGGGTCGACCACGATGAAGTCGAGCAGCGTCGAGTTGAGATCGGAGTAGTGAAGCGCGAGCGCGAACGCCATCACCTGGCGCCGGGCGTTCTCGGCCACGATGAGGATGGTGCGGTGTCCGAGCTCGACCTGACGCCGAAGCAGGTCGGGGAGACGCTCGGCGTAGTCGCCGTACACCTCGCCGTAGTAGCTCCGGAAGATCCGCTGCACCTCGCGCATGCGATGCGGGTCGTGGTCGGCGTCGAACAGATGGACGAAACGAATTGCCAATTGGTTCTACGCCTCCACTTATTGGCTATCGCGGCCGAAGCCGGATAACATTTCGCGATCGGGCCTCCGGCCTTCAGGGCGCCTTGTGCGCGTTTAGGCTCTCAACCAAGGTAACCATGCGTGAAATGGAGAGGATCGCCGATCTCCTCGATCGTGCCGGGGACGGCGATGCATGGCATGGCCCGTCGATCGTCGCGCTGCTCGTCGGGTTGTCGGCGTCCCGTGCGGCGGAGCGCCCGATTGCAGGACGCCATTCCATCTGGGAGATCGTGCTTCACATTGCGACGTGGGATCGGGTCGTTGCCAGGCGGCTTCAGGGAGAGGACTTCGAACCCGCCCCGGAGGAGGATTGGGAGCCTGCGGGGGAGCCGTCGGAAGACCGGTGGCGTGCGGCGCTGGCGCGGCTCGCTCGATCGCGCGCCGAGCTGCGCGCGGCGCT
Organism: Gemmatimonadaceae bacterium; assembly: GCA_041743365.1. Taxonomy (GTDB): domain Bacteria; phylum Gemmatimonadota; class Gemmatimonadetes; order Gemmatimonadales; family Gemmatimonadaceae; genus JANPKQ01. Next base: position 1,520 of record JBGTMW010000125.1, on the reverse strand, counting down.
CCTTGCCTTCGATGAGCATCGGCTCGATGAGACCGTGCAGGGAAAGAGCTACTCGTTCTATGTCATGGCCCATGGAGTCGTGCAGCATGATGTCTATCACGCGGGGCAGGTCGCCGTGCTGAGAAAGGCTCACGCATGATGACCATGTCGATGACTCCAGTGCGCCGGCTCCCGCTCATTCTGCTCGCGCTGGCCGCGGTGGTCGGGTGCGTACCCGGAAGTGCGCCCGATACGGCTCCCGAAGCCACAGGCGAGAATCCACGGCACGCCGCGCTCCGCTCACGGCTTCAGGCGACTCTGGATTCCATTCACGCGGCCGGCGGTTTTCCGGGCATCACGGCTGGAGTCGTGCTGGCGGATGGTACAGCGCTCGGACTCGCCAGCGGCTACGCCGACACGTCGCTGAAGATCAGGATGCGAGCGGACGATCGGCTGCTCCAGGGAAGCGTGGGCAAGACCTATGTTGCCGCCGTCGCGCTGCAGCTCGTGCACGAGGGCAGGCTCGCGCTCGACGAACGGGTCGCGCGCTACCTGGGATCCGAGCCATGGTTCGCCCGGCTCGCCAACGGCGCCGACATCACGGTTCGACAGATCATGAACCACACGAGTGGCGTCGTCCGGTACGAGTTCAAGCCGGAATTCACCCGGGATCTCACCGCGAACCCGGAGAAGGTGTGGAGACCGGAGGAGTTGATGGCGTACCTGCTGGACACGCCGGCGCCATTTCCGGCCGGCGGCGGGTGGGAGTACTCAGACTCGAACTACATCCTGCTCGGGATGATCATCGAGCGACTGACCGGCGACAGCTACTACGCGGAGATGCAGCGGCGCCTCCTGATTCCATTGGGCCTTCGCAACACCGTGCCATCGGACAGTCGGACGATTCCGGGCCTCGTTCAGGGATACGCCGGGGCCAACAACCCGTTCGGCGGCACCGACGCGATGATCACGGACGGGCGCTTCGCGATCAATCCTCAATTCGAGTGGACGGGCGGCGGAATCGCATCCACTTCCGAAGACCTCGCCCGATGGGCGAAGGCGCTGTACGAGGGGGGTGCGTTCGATCGGTCGTTGCTGCCCGAGGCGCTGGATGGCGTCCCCGCGCGCCTGGGCCCGGGCGTTCGCTACGGCCTGGGTGCGATCCTGCGTCCCACGCCGCTCGGTATGACCTACGGTCACAGCGGGTTTTTTCCCGGCTACCTCACCGAGGTCATGTACTTTCCGGAGGCGCGCACCGCGATAGCTGTACAGCTGAACACCAGCGCGCTCCGCCGCGGCGCCGGCCCGCCGTCGCGATTCGTACTCGCGCTCGCGCAGGCGCTCAAGAACGGGCCGCCGGGCTGAGCGCCCTTCGTCTTCTTCCTGAGGGCTCGTAGCTGAGAGCTCGCTGGGCTAACGGCTCGCCTTTGCAGCCCAGCCCCCGAGCCGCGAGCGGCTGGCGGCTGGCGGCTCCAAGCCGGTGTTGCCGAACCGCATTCACACACTCTCGGCGGGCGGCCCCAGCTGCTGCGGCCCCACTC
>JBGTMW010000124.1:0-5849 GCA_041743365.1 Gemmatimonadaceae bacterium | reverse complement strand
GCCGCCGAGGGGGCGGGCCTGCCGAGGAGCTCGAGCACGCGGGCCTGGCCGAGCTCGCGGAGGAACGCTTCTCCACGCGCCCGCAGCCGGCCGAGCGTCCACGCCGTCACCCCAGCCTCTCCGCCAGCACCGCAGGCAGCTGGTCGGCGGCAACGCGGTCCTGCTGCAGGCTGTCGCGATCCCTGACCGTCACGGTTCCGTCGGCAATCGACTGACCGTCGACGGTGATGCAGAAGGGAGTTCCCACCTCATCCTGCCGGCGATAGCGACGCCCGATCGCACCGGACTCGTCGTAGAAGACGGGATGCGTGGCGCGCAGGTCGCGGGCGATCCGCTGCGCCATCTCCGGCATCCCGTCCTTCTTCACGAGGGGGAATATTCCCGCCTTGATCGGGGCGAGCGAGGAGTGAAGCCCCAGCACGACGCGTCCCTCGTCCTCGCCCGGCACGGTCTCCTCTCGATATGCGTTCACGAGGATCGCGAGCGTCGTGCGGTCGGCGCCAGCCGAGGTCTCCACCACGTAAGGAACGAACCGCCGGTTGTTCGGCTGGTCGAAGTATTCGAGCTTCTTCCCGGATGCCTGCTGGTGCTGCGAGAGGTCGAAGTCGCCGCGATGGTGGATCCCCTCGATCTCCTGGAATCCGAGCGTTCCACCGAAGTCGAACTGCACATCGAACGCTGCGCGTGCATAGTGCGCGAGCTCCTTCTCCGAGTGCGGATGGAACTCGAGTCGCTCCGGGGCCAGGCCCAGCGACTGGTGCCATTTCATCCGCTCTGCCTTCCAGTACTCGAACCACTGCATGTGATCCCCCGCCGGATCCACGAAGAACTGCATCTCCATCTGCTCGAACTCGCGGGTGCGGAAGATGAAGTTTCCCGGCGTGATCTCGTTCCGGAACGCCTTCCCGATCTGGGCTATTCCGAATGGTACCTTCTGGCGCGTGGACTGCTGGACGTTCAGGAAGTTGACGTATATCCCCTGCGCCGTCTCCGGTCGCAGGTAGACGACGGCGGCCGTATCCTCGACGGGCCCCATGAACGTCTTGAACATCAGGTTGAACTGCCGCGCTTCCCCAAGCGTCCCCTTCGCACCGCATACCGGGCACTGCACGTCGGGGGTACCTGGGGTTCCCTTTATCGCGGCATCATCGGCCCTGAAGCGGCGCTTGCAGCTGCGGCAGTCCACCAGTGGATCGGTGAAGCCGGCGACGTGCCCGCTCGCCTCCCACACCTTCGGATGCATCAGGATCGCCGCGTCGAGTCCCTCGATGTCGTCGCGCGCGCGGACCATCGCGTGCCACCAGCGGTCCTTGACGTTCTTCTTCAGCTCCACGCCCAGCGGACCGTAATCCCACACAGATCCCGTACCGCCATATATCTCCGATGACTGGAATATGAATCCGCGCCGCTTGCAGAGCGACACGAGCTTTTCGAGGACGTCGGGGAGCGGCATGGTGGCTGTGCGAGGGAGGCGTAACGGGTGGATTGGCTTCAGCAGGACGTCTTCTTCTCGACCGCGTCGGCGGCGGCCGGTTTCCCGCGGAGTCGATCGTCGGCGAACCCGCAGTCGGCAGATCCGCGTTTCAGTCGGCGCGGCCGATGATCTGGTCGCGACGGGTGCCGACGCTCACGAAGGATATCGGGGCTTCGACCAGCGTCTCGATACGGTCGAGATATGCACGCGCGGGACCCGGAAGCTCATCAAGCGTACGCGCGTCGGAGGTCGGCCGCTGCCAGCCTTCGAACCATTCGTAGCGAGGCACGGCGCGCTCGAGCATCTCGAGGTCCCCGGGAAACTCCGTGAACACATCGCCGTCGACCTCATAACCTGTGCAGATCGCAACGCGATCGAGGGTATCGAGCACGTCGAGCTTCGTGACCGCGAGATCCGAGAGCCCATTCACGCGTCCGGCGTAGCGCACCACCACCGCATCGAACCAGCCGCACCGGCGCGCCCTCCCCGTCGTCGCGCCGAACTCGTTGCCGAGCTTCCGCATGCGGTCCGAGAGCGCCTGGTCCATCTCGGTGGGCAGCGGGCCATTGCCCACGCGCGTGGTATAGGCTTTCACCACGCCGAGCACCGCCTTCACCGCCGTGGGCGCGATTCCCACGCCGATCGCCGCGCCCCCCGATGTGGTGCTGCTCGACGTCACGTACGGATACGTGCCGTGGTCGATGTCGAGCATGGAGCCCTGCGCGCCCTCGAGAAGCACTGCGGCCCCGCCCGCGATCGCGCGGTGAACCGCGAGTCCGACATCCTCCGCAACCGCGAGGAGACGCGGCGCCAGCCTCTCGAGAAGGTCGATCGTCTCGTCCACGCTGGCACGCGCCTCCACTCCGAATCCCGCAAGCTGGCTGTTGGCGTGCGCCACTCCGCGCTCGATCAGCGCACGAAGCCTGTCGCGATGGCGAAGATCCAGGACGCGCACGCCGCGACGCGCGATCTTGTCCTCGTACGCCGGGCCGATCCCCCGGCCCGTGGTGCCGATCTCACGGCTGGCGGAGCTGCGTGAATCGAGAAGCTTGTGATGGGGCAACACGAGGTGCGCACGGTCACTGACGTACAACCGTCCCTCCACGTCCACCCCGTCCTGCACGAGCGCATCGATCTCGGTGAACAGCGTGTCGGGGTCGAGCACGACCCCGTTCCCGATCGCGCAACGCACGCCGGGATGCAGGATGCCGCTCGGGATCTGGTGAAGCACCACCTGGGTGTCGCCGATGTGAACCGTGTGGCCGGCGTTGGCGCCGCCCTGGTACCTGACGACCCAGTCTGCGCGCTCCGCGAGGACGTCGACGAGCTTGCCCTTCCCCTCGTCTCCCCACTGCGCGCCGACGATGACGACGGTACGCCTGTGCGAATCGAACATGTTGCTCCCGAAGGTCCTGCTGCGGCGGCGGCGCGGCGACGGGCAGGGTCGCTCGCAAACAAAACGCCCCACGGGCGTGGGGCGTTGGTGCAATCTACCGTCACGACGGAGGGTGTCAACCTGAACGACGCTCGCGCACTCGCGTCAGGCCGCCCCCGTGCTCCCATCGGCGAGCGGAGCCGGGCCGTCGTCGCCGCCGGGCGCGACTGTGCGCACCGGAAGTGTCACCGAGAACGTCGATCCCGCGCCGTAGCTGCTCTCGATCGTGATCTGCCCGCCGAGGGCGTCGACGAGCTTCCTGGTGATGCTGAGGCCGAGCCCCGTCCCGCCGAACTCCCTCGTCCGCGACTGGTCCACCTGCCTGAAATCCTCCCAGATGGCCTGCAGGTCGTGCTCCTGGATTCCTATCCCGGTGTCGATGATGTCGAAGCGGATCCCTTCGTCGAGCGGGACCGCCGCCACGGTGATGCGCCCGGAGTGCGTGAACTTCACCGCGTTCGACAGCAGGTTCAGGAGTATCTGCTTCACCTTCGTACGATCGGTGTGCATCACCGGCGCATTGGGCGGGACCTCGATGACGAAGTCGATGGGCTTCTTCTTGAGGAGGGGCTCGATCTGCTGGGTGATTTCGGCGATGATCGATTCGACCGGGGCGTCCTCGAGGTGAAGGGGCATCTTTCCGGCCTCGATCTTCGCAAGGTCGAGGATGTCGTTGATCAGCTCGAGAAGGTGCTGGGCGGATGCCTGTATCCGGTGCAGTCCCTCGTCCTGCTTCGGGGTGATCTCACCGTAGATCCGGTCGATCATCAGCGACGTGTAGCCGATGAGCGCGTTTATGGGCGTCCTCAGCTCGTGCGACATGCTCGCCAGGAACTCGGACTTGAGCCTGTTCGCCTTCTCGAGCTCGCGCGACTGCCACTGGAGCCGCTGGTTCTGCTCGGCGAGATCGGCCGTTGCCGCCGATATGCGCTGCTCGAGCTGGCTGCTGAACGTCTTGAGCTCGTCGTAGAGGCGCTCGTTCTCGAACTGCTTGGTCAGGTCGTGCAGCACGGACACGATCGCGAGAGGCTCGCCCCGCTGGTTGAACACCTTGCCCGAAACCACCTCGACGGGGAAGTCGATCAGCGTGATGGGATGAGTGAGAATCATCTCCTCACGGCGCGAGGGCGCGGCGCTGATCGTGAAATCGGAGATGAAGGTGGTGAAGCGCGTGTCGTTGCCGCGCACGGCGGCCACGCGCGGCCTCGACGAAGCATCGTCGTCGCCGGCCTGGAACAGCTCCTCGGCCTGGCGATTCATCAGGATGATGTTGGACTCATCGTCCGTGACGAGAATCGGGTCCGCCACGTTGACGAGGATCAGGTTGAGCCTGTCGCGCTCGCGGGTAGCGTCGATCTCCGCCAGCCGCACGCGCTGGATCTGTCGTTCCAGCTCGCCCGCCGCCCGACGGAGGTCCGTGACGTCGCGAAGCACGGAGACGAACGATCCCTCGCGCGAGATCTCCGATGAGAGGGGATGCGCCAGCACCTCGAAGAGCAGGTCGGTGCCCTCGTCGGGGTCCACGAGGTTCAGCTCGCGTGCATCGGCGTGCACGCCGCCCGCCATGACGGCCTTGGACAGGAAGGACGTGAAGAGGAGGTTGTTGATCTCCACGGCCCGGCGACGACCTTCGGAGTCCGTGTCCTTGATCGTGAGCAGGTGCTCCGCCCGCCGGTTGTGCACTACTATGTCGTTGCTCGCGTCGGTGATGACGATGGGATCCGGGAGCGAGTTGAGGATCGCGGTGAGCAGGTCGCGCTGGGAGTCGAGACGGTCGGCGGCGCGGCGGAACTCCTCCACTGCGAACATTCGCGACAGTACCGGGCCGGCAAGCATCGCCGCGTTGAACAGCGTCGCGATTACCTCGTGGGTCGGAACTCCCTCCAGCACTACCACTCCGCACGGTGCCTGGCCGATCCGGCGCCGGCGATCGGGTGACATCGCGTGGATCATGCACCCCGCGACCTTGATCTCTCCCGCGCGTCCGTCCACAAGGAGAGATGGCCCGCCGCGATACTGCGGCTGCGGAAAGGGAATGGCCGTCCAGCGCGGGAAGGGGAGGCCGAGACGCGCAGCCGGCGTACTCGATCCTGTGCAGTAGATCGCGTTGAGCGAAAGGACCGACGCGACGAGGGGATGTGTCTGATCCTCGATCGGCACCGTCAGTGTCGGCGTGCTCGCGGCTTGGAACCCGATCGACGCCGCGACCTGGAGATACTGGTTCGAGATGTCCAGGGTGAGCAGACAGGCGCGGGAAGCCCCCGCTACTTCCGCAATCTGGTGCGCGAGAAACGTTGCCGCAGTGCCGAAGTCAGGCGCTTCGGAGACCGCCGAGAGAAGCTCTGCAAGCGCCCCCCCGGAAAGCTGAGAAGCCGCGGCTACGCCAGGTGCGTCACCCGTTGAGCTTCTCAAGCCGCCGCTTCAGCTCCGCGTTCTCCTGCTGCACGCGTTCGAGCTCCGTCTCGCCACCGGCCGTCACTTCCCTGGGGCGCGACACGGGCCCCGTGATCCCGACAGCCTCGGAGTACTTGAGGTACGTCTCGATCGACGCTACGACAATGCGCGCTTCGACGGTCACCAGGTCGATGCCGACGAGGGACACGCGAACCCAGGCATCGATCACGATCCCCTTGTCGAGAACCCGATCGAGTACGTCAATGAGGGAACTACCGCTCGGCGACCGTTCTACTGCCATTCCTGGACTCCGGGGTGAGGTTAGGGGCGGGGTGGAGCTGTCGAGCCGGTGCGGCTCGCCAACTGCGCAAGCTGTCGCTCGATTCGGTCGAGTCGTGCCTCGAGCTCACCACCTGGGGGAAGCGCCGAGGCCGCGCCGGCGGAGCTGAGCCGGGGGTCGCGTCGCCACCAGTCCATGCCGATCTGTTCCGCCTTGTCGAGGGAACAGATCAGGAGCCGGACCTGGATGGTCAGAAGCTCGACGTT
>JBGTMW010000123.1:0-3668 GCA_041743365.1 Gemmatimonadaceae bacterium | reverse complement strand
CGCGGAGGCCCGCCCGCTCGTTCTCCTGCTCGGCGGGCATCGCACCGGGCGCAACGCCGTACACCTGATCGACGACACCCGCGGGATGGCCGTGGCGGCGCTCTCATATCCATTCGCTGGCGATCATCGCGCCAAGGGGATGGCCGTGGTGCGCCAGGTGCCGCAGATGAGGAGCGCAATACTCGACACACCGCCCGCGATCATGCTAGCGCTGGACTACCTGCTGGCCCAACCATACGTGGACAGAACGCAGGTCGAGGCCGTCGGCGTAAGCCTCGGCGCTCCCTTCGCGATCCTTGCCGGCTCGATGGACCAGCGGGTCGGACGCGTCTGGGCTGTACACGGCGCAGGTGGCATATACACGCCGCTCGAGTTCAACCTCCGCCGCCAGGTGGGCTCACGCTTTTTCAGCGTTCCCCTCGCCGGCCTCGCGTATCTCCTGATGTCGGGACCGCGTCTCGACCCCGATCGATGGGTGTCCAGCATTGCGCCCCGCCAGTTCGTAATGATCAACGCCGTGGGTGACGAGCGCATCCCCCGCGAGTCGATCGAGGTGCTGTACCACGCCGCGCGCGAGCCCAAGGAGCGAATGTGGATGACCGGCGGGCACGTTCGCTCGGAGGCCGAGGCCGTGCGGCCGCTCGTCGCGATGGTGCTCGATCGAATGCAGGCGAGGCCGCTGAGTCGAGTCGGGGCGGGTTGAAGGGAGTGAGCGGGAAAGGGAGTGAGCGGGAAACGGAGTGGACGGTCGTCAGTGATCAGGTGTCAGTGATCAGAGACCCGGGGCCGCCCCAGCCAGGGGTTGGTTCGGGCGAGGGCTAGGGCGCCGCCCAAGCCACCAATACTTCGCAGTTATCCGCGTTCGTCCGCGTTCATCCGCGGCTGCCCTATGCAGTTGCACGTTTCATCCGTCCAATCCAAGCGGCTTCATCGATCGCGCCATTGCGGCATCCGATGCGATTTTCGTCGAAGATGCCAGTCGCGCCTTCACACGGAACCTGCTCCGCGGCCCTACGAGATACCGAGCACCCGGATCAACCCGATCGCCAGGCCGATGAGCACGATCAGCGATGCGATGACCGTCAGCATCACCGGCCGGCCAACTCTGCGGAGATCGTGGAGGTCCACTCCGAGGCCCAGCGCAGCCATGGCGATGAGGGTGAGAACGCTCGCCAGGAGCTGCACGGGAGGAACCCATTCGGCAGGTACGATACCGAGTGCGCGCAAGGCGGCTAGAACCAGGAAGCCGATTACGAACCATGGCACGAATCGCGTGATCTCGAAGGATCGCCCCGCGTCCTTCTTCGGCGAATCGTCGCGGTAGCGCATCGCGAAGTACAGGACTACGGGACCGAGCATCAGCACGCGCACGAGCTTCACGAGTGTTCCGACCTGGCCGCTCAGCACGCTCACCGGAAAGGTCGCCGCGAGCACCTGCGGGACGGCGTAGACCGTGAGTCCAGCGATAGTCCCGTACTGGTAATGGCTGAGCCCCAGCGGACCGATCAGCAGCGGCAGGCCGAGTACGACACCGACGCCAAGGATGGCGGTGAATGCGATGGCCGACGCCACGTGCTCCTTGTCGGCACCGATCACGGGTGCGAGGGCGGCTATGGCCGAGTTGCCGCAGATCGAGTTCCCGCAGGCCACGAGGATCGCGAGCTTCGGCGGCAGTCCGAAGGCGCGGCCGATCAGCCGGGTCGCGATTATTCCCAGCACGACCAGGGCGACGATCCCGATGGCGAGTGCGGGGCCGGCCCGTAGCAGGAGGGGCAGGTCCACCGAGGCGCCGAGCAGCATCACGGCCACCTCGAGGATCTCCTTCGCCGCGAAGTCGACGCCTGATTCCACCCGAGCAGGCGGCGTCCAGGCCGTCCTCACCAGGACGCCAACGAGGATCGCGATGACCAGAGCGTCCACCGCCACACCACCGAGGAGGCGCCGCTGGAGCAGCGCGATGGCGGTGGCGGCGAGGGCGATGGCACCGGCGACGAGGACGCCGGGCAATACGACGCGGATTCTCACCGGCTGGAAGCGACCGTCGATTTCACGCGGGACATGGGCACCCGGCGAATGTAAACTGGCGCACGCCTTCCTTCGCGGCCATTGGAGGGAGCGGAAAACGGAGTGAACAGTCGACAGTTGTCAGTCGACAGCGGTGTACCCGAACCGAGGTCGGGGTGCATCTCTCGGCTGACTTCGACCCAAACGGGCCTTGTCAGTTAGGAGTGAACAGCGTGCGCGACCCCCTGTTCGCCGCTCGCGGAAAACTGTTGACTGAAGACTGTCGACTGTTCACTCCGTTTCCCGCTCCCTACCCTTTCCCTGCGTCATTCCGCCGAAGTCGAATCTAAGCAGGCGCGCGCGTCCAATCCCGGAGCCCGTGTGAATTGCCCCTGCACCGGATAGCTTCACTCCATGAACGTCCTCGTCCTCAATGCGGGCTCGTCGTCGCTCAAGTTCCAGCTCATTCGCACCGACGCCGCGCGGATGGCGTCGGACAGTGATGAGCGCCTCGCGCGCGGAGTCATCGAGCGAATCGGCGGCGAAGCGCTGCTCGACTTCCAGGCAGGCAGTTCCCCAAAGTGGCGACACGCTCACCCCATCCGCGATCATCGCCAGGCGTTCGAGACGATGATCCAGTGGCTCATCGCCGAGGATTCGGGAGTGGAGATCGGCGGGCTCGACGAGATATCCGCGGTCGGCCATCGCGTGGTGCACGGTGGCGAGCAGTTCACCCGATCGGTGCTCATCGACGATGCGGTGCTCCGCGCGCTCGACGATACGATTGACCTGGCGCCCCTGCACAACCCGCACAACCTCAAGGGAATCCAGTCCGCGCGTCTCGCGCTCGGCACGAACGTCCCGCAGGTCGCCGTCTTCGACACGTCGTTCCACGCCACGCTGCCGGAGCACGCGTACCTCTATGCTATTCCCTACTCGCTCTACCGTCGCCACAAGCTTCGACGCTACGGCTTTCACGGGACGTCGCACCGATACGTCGCCTGGCGCTACCGGAAGCTCACCGGCACCACACGCGAGAACACCAACCTCATCACCCTCCACCTCGGCAACGGCTGCTCCGCCTGCGCGATCAAGGGTGGCAACTCGATCGACACCTCCATGGGATTCACCCCGCTCGAGGGCCTCGTCATGGGGACGCGGTCGGGCGACCTCGATCCGGCGATCGTCGAGTTCATTGCGCAAAAGGATGGGCTGTCGGTAGCCGAGGTGGATACGCTGCTCAACAAGCAGTCGGGGCTCGTCGGGATCTCGGGGCTGACGCACGACATGCGCGACCTGCTCGCGGAGGAGCGTGAGCATCAGGACCGTCGCGCGCGGCTCGCCATCGAGGTGTTCTGCTATCGCGCCAGGAAGTACATCGGTGCCTACCTCGCGGCGATGGGGGGTGCCGATGCGGTGCTGTTCGCCGGCGGAATCGGTGAGAACTCGGCCGAGATCCGCGCGCGGATCATCGCGGGGCTCGAGTGGACCGGCCTGGAGCTCGATCCCGAGGCGAACGCCCGGATGATCGACGGCGCGGAAGGGCGCATCTCGCGCGAGGGATCGCGGCTGGCGGCGTGGGTGGTGCCAACGGACGAGGAGCTTCTCTTGGCGAGGGACACCGTGCGGATCGTGGAGGGGAGGGAGCGGTAAACGGAGTGAAC
>JBGTMW010000122.1:0-1964 GCA_041743365.1 Gemmatimonadaceae bacterium | reverse complement strand
CGCTGCCAATGGAGTCGCTCGCCCCCAGCATACGCGAGATCGTTACCGCGGCCGATCCGACCCTGCCTATCGTGAACATGCGGACGATGGAGGAGGTCTTCTCGGAATCGGTGGTGCGTCCGCGCTTTCTCGCCCAGCTCCTCACCATCTTCGGTGCGCTGGCGTTGATCCTCGCAGCCATTGGCACCTACGGGATCCTTTCCTATTCGGTAACGGAGCGGCGACACGAGATCGGCATCCGCATGGCACTCGGCGCCGACCGCGGGAGCGTGCTCGCGATGATCATGGGCCAGGGTGCGCGGGTGACGGGGCTGGGGCTGGTCGTCGGACTCGCGGGGTCGCTGCTTCTCACCCGGCTCGTGTCATCGCTGCTGTTCGATGTGAAGCCGATAGACCCGCTGACCTTCGTCACGGTGGCGGTGTTCATCGCCGTCGTGGCTGCGCTCGCGTGCCTCATCCCTGCCCAGCGCGCGACGCAGGTGGATCCGATGGTGGTGCTGCGGGACGAGTGAGTATCGGGGGATCCCGCTCGCTGTCAGTGCGGTGATCGTCGTCGCCGGATACTGGAGGAAAGAGAGACGCGCCGCCCATGCGTTGGTCTGCATGAGCGGCGCGCTTTTCGTGCTCCGGCTTTGCCATCCGGGGATCATCGCATCATGCGTCGCGATTGATGCACCCGGTGAACAGCGGGTTGTTCTCTTCGGCCTGTGTGACGGGCAGGTTGACGTCCGGCCCATAGGTGCCGCTCTTGTGGTAGGCACCGGTCGGGAAGACCGTCTCCGCGCCGCGGCTGTACTGGCGAATGAGGCGGCGGAGATCGCCGAGTCGGTGACCGGAGGCGTACAGCCAGAATGCGCGCTCGCGCATGAGCTGGTTGATCTGCGCCGCCTCGCCGACCTGAAGCGTCAGCAGTCCGAGACCGGCAGGTGCGTCCTCCGTGTTCTGGAGCTTCCCGTTCGTGCGAAGGTTATTGAGAATGAGCAGTGCTGCGGCACCGTTCCCCGCCTTGATCGCCGCCTCGGCTTCGATCAGCTCGGCCTCGACTCCGGTCACGACGGCGAAAGGAGTGGAGCGCGCCGGGAATAGCTTCTGGCGGTACAGGGTCGTGTTTCCGTCGAATCCGCCCGCGACGACGGGTGGATCGACCGGAAGTCGTGGGTCGTTGGCGGCGATGAAGTCGATTCCGTTGCCGCCCTCGTTGTTCACCACCGTATAGCGACGAGCGTTGTTGTTGAAGTTCCAGATCGCGTTGTCCCGGGTGGACTGCGACTGTTCGTTCACGTACTGATAACCGACCGGAACGGCGGCCACGGCCGTGGCTGCAGCCGCATACTGCGCGAGATTGGTCAGTGCGCGACCCTTTACGACCGCCGCTGCGTGCTTGATCGAGGTGCTGAGTTCGTCCGTGCCCGCGGCCGCTATGGCCGAATCGGCGTGGGCTACCGCGCGCTCGAATACCTGCACCGTCGTCAACGGTGCGCCGTTGGTCGTCGGTGTGCTCATCGGAATGCCGCTGCAGAAGTGTTCTCCGAGCATCACCTCGGCATACGCCTGCACGAAGAACATCTCCGCCAACTCTCCCTTGGAGGTGGGAGAGTACTCCGCGAGGCCCTCCGCCGCCTGCAGGGCCGAGACACGCGCGCGGTGGATGTTGCGATAGGCCGTGTTGATGTTCGCGTTGCTGGTTTGAACCCGGCGCTGATCGGTCTCGTCGCGCTGCGAGAACGTATCGCTCGAGCGAAACTCGTCCGCCAGCAATCCGGAGTAGAGGAACGTGCTCTCTGCGCCGCTCGTCGCGGTGTTGAAACGGGCGAGCGCACCGATGCGAAGCGCCGAAGCGCCCGCGGCCGATCGCACCGCCTCGGGATCGATGATGTCCGGATCGGTCACTTTCAGGATGTCGTCCGGCGAGCACGCCACCATTGCGGCGATGGCCGTGCACAGCAGGGCGCCATGCCTGCCTC
>JBGTMW010000121.1:0-6275 GCA_041743365.1 Gemmatimonadaceae bacterium | reverse complement strand
GGGTTTGACGTGACCGTAGTCGAGGCGCTCGATCAGGCCGGGGGTCGCGCGCGCGTGTTCCGGACGGGCGGGTTCTCCTTCGATGCCGGCCCGACGGTGATCACCGCTCCCTATCTGCTCGATGAGCTGTTCGCGCTCGTCGGCCGCGAACCCGCGCGACTACTTCCAGCTGGTCCCGATCGATCCCTACTACCGGATTCTCTTCGACGATGGAAGTCGGTTCGACTACGTCGGCGATGAGGAGCGGCTTCTCGCGCAGATAGCCCGATTCGATCCGCGCGACGTCGACGGGTACCGTCGCCTGGCCGCGCACGCCGAGCGGATCTTCGATGTCGGGTACACGCGCCTCGCTGACCGGCCATTCCATCGTCTCGCTGACATGATGCGCGTGCTACCCGACATGGTGCGGCTCGAGAGTCATCGCACTGTCCACGGGCTCGTTTCGCGCTACATCCGCGACCCGCGCCTGCGTCAGGCCTTCACCTTCGAGCCCCTGCTCGTGGGCGGCAACCCGTTTCGCACCACATCGATCTATCTCCTCATCCACTGGCTCGAGCGAAAGTGGGGAGTTCATTTCGCGCTGGGCGGTACCGCGTCGATAGTCGAGGGGATCGTCGCGCTCCTGGAGGAGATCGGAGTCGATGTCCGGCTTTCGTCGCCGGTGGACGAGATCGTGGTGGACGGCGGGCGTGTGAAGGCGGTACGGCTCGAGGGGGGTGAGCGCATCGCCTGCGATGTCGTCGTGAGCAACGCCGATCCCACGCGAGTCTACGGTCGGATGATCGCCCCGGAGCACCGGCCGAAGCATTCGGATCGACGGCTTCGCGGCGTGAGCCAGTCAATGAGCCTGTTCGTCGGCTACTTCGGCACCAATCGAACGTATCCCGAGCTTGCGCACCACACGATCCTTCTTGGCGCGCGCTACCGCGGGCTGCTGCATGACATCTTCGATCGGAAGGTCCTCGCGCCCGATTTCTCGCTGTACCTTCATGCGCCGACGCGCACCGATCCCTCTCTGGCGCCTCCGGGGCACGAGGCGTTCTATGTTCTGTCGCCGGTGCCGAACATGCGATCCGGAGTCGACTGGGGAAGGGAGTCCGGTCCGTACTTCGATCGGATTCTCGAATCGCTGGAGCGGCGTCTGCTTCCCGGAGTTCGCGGCGGGATCGTCACGCGGTTCGCGATGACTCCGGCCGACTTCGAGGGCACGCTCCGGTCGGCCGACGGTGCGGCGTTCGGTCCGGAGCCGCGGCTCACACAGTCGGCGTGGTTCCGGTTTCACAACAAGTCCCCCGACATCGAGGGACTCTACTTCGTGGGGGCGGGAACACACCCGGGCGCCGGCGTACCCGGGGTGCTCAATTCCGCGAAAGTCGTGGAGAATGCCATCAAGGCCGGCGCCCGGTGATGTACCGGGCTACTTCGGAAGTACGACGGTGTCGATGATGTGGATGACACCGTTCGACGCGTTCACGTCGGCGGTGGTGACGGTTGCGTCATCGACCATGACCTTTCCGTTCACGACACGGACGTTGAGCACCGCGCCATTGACGGTCTTCGGCCTGGCCGAGCCTGCGCGCATGACATCACCGGCGGCGATGCGGCCCGGCACGACGTGGTACGTGAGGATCGCGGCCAGCTTCTTCTTGTCGGCGAGAAGTGCCTCTACCGTTCCTGCGGGAAGCTTGGCGAACGCGGCGTCTGTCGGCGCGAAGACGGTGAAGGGGCCTGGTCCCTCGAGGGTGGCGACGAGGTCTGCCGCCTGAACCGCGGCGACCAGCGTCTTGAAGATTCCCGCGTCCACGGCGACGGTGACGATATCCTTCGCGGGCACTGCCGCGGCCGCCGAGTACTGAGCCTGCGCAACTCCGGATGCCGCGCTGAAGGCTGCGACGGCGACCGCACTGCGAATCCATGACATCTGCATTTTGAAATCCCCTGGTGCGTTGTTGCGGAGGGAGCGTGCGGTCGTTCGACCGGGTCATCTCCGCTGTTGTCCAACGAATGTCCAGAGAAAGTATGCTCGCGTCCTGTCATTGTCAATGGTTTGTCCAATGCTATCCATTGACAGACGTTGGACAAAGCGACATCATGGTTGCCATGACCGACGACACAAGAGGTGGAGAACCGCGACATCCGATCGGCGTCGCTGCCGAGCGAACTGGACTGTCACAGGATGTCCTGCGCGTATGGGAGCGCCGCTACGAAGCGGTGATTCCGGGAAGGGGGGTGGGGGGACAGCGGCTCTATTCCGATCTCGACATCGAGCGCCTGAGGCTGCTGGCGCTTGCAACGAGCGCGGGCCGCAGCATCGGGCAGGTCGCGGGGCTGCCGATTGATGAGCTGCGCGAGATGGTGCACGAGGACGAGGGGTCGCGCCGGCGCAATCACGGCGTGCTCGTGGATGTCGCGATTCCATCGACGCTCATCGATGAGGGGGTCGACTTCGCACGCGCCCTCGACGCCGTCGGCCTCGACGCGCTGCTGCGCCGCGCGGTCGCGATGACGGGAATTCATTTCTTCCTCGAGTCCGTTGCTGCGCCTCTCCTGCGGCGCATCGGCGATGAGTGGCATGCAGGCCGGCTCGCTCCGGCGCATGAGCATCTCGCGTCCGCGATCGTGCAGCGCGTCATCACATCCGCAATGCACGCGTTGCCCCTGGACCTTCGCGCGCCGCACATCGTGATCTCGACGATCTCGGGAGAGCGTCACGAGCTGGGCGCGATCCTCGCCGCCGCATCGGCGGCGGCGGAGGGGTGGCGCGTCACCTACCTCGGCGCGGATCTCCCGGTGGC
This sequence comes from Gemmatimonadaceae bacterium, assembly GCA_041743365.1. Classification (GTDB taxonomy): domain Bacteria; phylum Gemmatimonadota; class Gemmatimonadetes; order Gemmatimonadales; family Gemmatimonadaceae; genus JANPKQ01. The sequence goes on along the minus strand of JBGTMW010000121.1, from coordinate 3,480 downwards.
GGAGATCGCGAACGTGGCGCTGGCGACAGGGGCGAACGCGGTAGGCGTAAGCATCATCTATCCCGATGAGGGTAGCGCGATGCTCGCCGAGCTGCGGCAGCTCCGCGGAATGCTGCCGTCGGCCGTGTCGATCTACGTCGGTGGCGAGGCCGGCGGGGATATCGCTGCCGAGCTTGCAAACGATGGGATCGCGGTGGTGCGGAGCCTCGCCGATTTTCGCGCGAGCCTCAAGGCCGACGCCCCGCGCCACGCAGCGTGAGTCACTGCGGCCCGGTCAGCTTTCTGCGCGTGCTGACCCAGAGATCCTGAACGCCTTCCTCCTGCACGCTCCGGTTACAGGTAAGAACGATCGAACGGATTTCAACGGATCATGCGGATCTGGTCCGGCCCTGAGCCCACCATCATCGCTACAGTTGGGCATCGCGCTGTGCTTTCCCGTCGGGCGGGGCTGCATCCGCCTGATCCGGTTCATCCGCTGAATCGTTCTTCCATCGTCGTTGATGCTGGGGTTGATTCGATTCCTGGCGTTGATGCCGCTGCCAGCTCACAAGGTGTCAACTCTGCATCATCCGGCGGGGAAGGGAGCTCATCCACGTCGCATGGACCGATGGCGCCGGGTGCCGAGCAGGGTCGTTCGATGTAGAGGGTCATGAGGATATTCGGACAGCACGACGAGCAGACCATCCGCCAGTTCCGGCACGTCAGCGAGCGGGCTGTGGATGCCGCGTTGATGGCGGACGGCCACGTGGGATACGTGATGCCGATCGGCGGCGTGGCGGCCTACCGCAATCAGGTGTCGGTGGTGGGGGTGGGGTTCGACATCGCCTGCGGCAACGCAGCCATTCGCACCGACCTCACGCTGGACTCGCTGGGCACGTCGGCCGGCGAGGTGCAGCGTTCCCTCGCGGCCATCGCGGATGAGATCGCGGACAGCGTGAGCTTCGGCATCGGCCGGAGAAACCGGTCCGATGATGCCCCGGTGGATCATCCTCTGTTCGACGCCCCCGCGTGGAGCGCGGTCCCTGCGCAGCATCGCCAGGCCCTCCACTTCAAGGCGCGGCAGCAGCTCGGCACGGTGGGCAGCGGCAATCATTACGTCGACGTCTTCGCCGATGAGGCTGGGACGTTGTGGGTTGGTGTGCACTTCGGGAGCCGCGGATTCGGGCATACCGTTGCGTCGGCCTTCCTCGCGCTGGGTCAGGGAAGGAAGTGGGGAGAGCGAGTCCCGGAGAGCGAGGTGCTGCTCGACATCGCGCAGCCGGTCGGCCACGACTACTGGCATCTCATGACGCTCGCCGGAGAGTACGCCTACGCTGGACGCGAATGGGTGGCGCGGAAGGTCGTGTCCATCCTTGGCGGGCGCGAGCTGGAGCTCGTTCACAATCATCACAACTTCGCGTGGAAGGAGATGCACGGTATCGAGGAGGTGGTGGTGATCCGCAAGGGTGCGACGCCCGCCTTTCCGGGACAGCCGGGGTTCATCGGTGGATCGATGGGCGACGACGCCGTGATAGTGCGCGGAGCGCTGCCAGACACTGTCAGCACGGAGACACAGACTGCACAGCGCGACGCTCTGTTCAGCACCGTTCACGGTGCCGGGCGGGTGATGTCGCGAACCGTCGCGGCGGGGAAGCGCAATCGGAAAACTGGAGCCGTGATCAGGCCCGGACTCGTGACACCGGAGATGATGAACGAGTGGGTGAGCGGAAAAGGCGTGATTCTGCGCGGCGGCGGCCTCGACGAGAGTCCACATGCATATCGACGTCTTCCGGATGTGCTCGCCGCGCAGGAGGGCACGGTCGAGGTGATGCATACACTGAGGCCGCTCGTGGTGGTAATGGCGGGCGCGAACGAGTTCGACCCGTACAAGGATTGACGGATCGTACCGTCTGGAACGGTCCGTCCGGAAGCGAGGGACTGGGAACGCGTTCGAAGCCAGGACGGCGTACGCGCCGCGCAAGTTCACGACTCCACGGCTTGCCCATCGCTCGCGAATACTTCGTTCATGCTGAACGCCGGCCCCGGCGCGGTCCTGAACTTGCGAATTCCCCCGCCGGTGCCGAGCGCGGGCCGGAGCGATCGCGTGCGGCGACATTCCTGCCCACGGAGGACGCGATGAACACAACACACGACCCACCTACGCAGAGTCATGAGTCGACCGGCGGCGAAACTGTGCGCCCCCCCGCTCACCCGCCGGGACACGACCCCGAAGGAAAAGCGCCGCAGGTAGCGGGAGGAGTCGTCGGCGCGGGCGCCGGACTCGCAATGGGCGTTGTCGGTGGCCCGATAGGAATGGTGATCGGCGCGCTGGCCGGAGCTGTCGGCGGCTGGTGGGCGACCGACAGGATCACCGAGGACATGGGCACCTACACGGAAGACGAGGACCGGTGGTATCGCGAGCACTACGAGGCGCCGGACTTCCGCCTTGCCGACCGCACATTCGAGGACGTTCGGGCCGCTTACGCCTTCGGACACATCGCCGCGAGCAACCCGGCGCTCAGCGGGCGGAGCTTCACCGACATCGCAGGCGATCTCGGTCGCGACTGGAATGCGGGGCTCCGCGAGCACGGGGAGTGGGCGACCGCCTCGCGCTACGCACAGGTGGCGTTCGAACGGGGGCGATCGCGCCGGTAGCGCGCGAGCGGGCGCAATCCCGCCGTAGCGCTCGAATGCTCAGCCGACCCGGTAGACCGTGACCACGGTGTCGTCGAAGGCTCTCCGATACGCTCCCTTCGGCACGTCATGGCTGCTGGCGTGCTCGATTGCCAGGATCCGCGCGAAGCGGCGCGCCTGCCAGCTCGCCAGCACGAGATCCAGCATCCGCGATTCATACGGGGGATCGGCGAAGGCAATGTCGTAGCTGTCCGTCGCAAGCGCGGCGGCGAACGGGACTGCATCGCGCTTGAAGATGCGGATGCGGTCGCGCAGGCGGAGCGATGCCACGTTGGCGCGCAGCGCGTGCAGGCTCGCTGGCCTCGTCTCGACGAAATCCGCGCTGCGAGCACCTCGTGAGATTGCCTCCAGTCCCAGCGCGCCGGTCCCCGCGAAGAGATCGAGCACGCGGGCGTCCGGCAGGTCGGGTGCGAGAACATCGAGCAGCGCGGCACGCACGTGCTCGGACGTCGGCCGCACGCGCGAGTCCGCGGGTGACGTCAGATCGCGTCCCGCAAACCTGCCGGCCACGATCCTCACGGCTCACTGTTTCCGCGGCGGCTCATCTGCGGAAGTATACCGTGGGCGCGGTACGTCGAGTCCTGTGGCAGCTCGCAGGCGGCCGCTTCAGCTCGCAGCCGAGAGCGTGTGAAAACTGCTTGACAGGGTACGAATGCGCGGCCGGATGATACGTGAGTCAAACCGGGATGATCGCTGATAGCTCCAGCGGCCAGCTCACAGCTTTGAGCCACCCGAGCCGCTCGCGGCCCGAGGGCAGGGCTGCAAGGGCGAGCCGCCAGCCCAGATAGCCCTTTAGCCGCGAGCGGC
>JBGTMW010000120.1:0-2207 GCA_041743365.1 Gemmatimonadaceae bacterium | reverse complement strand
CGCGATTCGCGACCTCGTTGCGGAGCGCGATGATTTCGCAGGGCTGGAGCCGCCGCTCGAAGGTCTCCGCCCATACGGCGCGGCCGCTCGCCGCCTCGACGAGGGTGACATCCACTTCGATGCGGTCCGGAAAGAGCGAGGTCTGGCCGGTGACCAGGTAATCGGCGGCAAGCTCCCGCCGGGCGGCCTTGGGATCGATCTCGGCCGGATGCCGCAGCGCAGTTTCCAAGCCGGACACGCGGAGCCCGGTGAAGCGGGTGAGCGCGATGATCAGCGACCGGGTGAAGCCACAGGTGAAGGTCGGGAAGGACGACTGGTCGCCCTCCTCCTCGAAGGCGGTCACCAGCACCCGGGGAGAGCCGGCCATGCAGTGCGGAAGCTCGACGCCTTCGACGCAGCCGAAGACCGGAACGTAGCCCCCACGCGGGATGTCGATGCGCAGATGGCTCGTCCGGCCGTCGGTGAGGTAGTAGCGCTCCAGCGAGCGCCGAAGGCGACCGGCCTCGATGCGGACGATCGAGTCGAGCTGCGGGTCAAATTTCGCGTCGCGCCCGAAGACTTCGGTCGCGATCGTATCGGCCTTTATCCGGTCGGTCCGCCCTGCGAGTGCTTCCGCGAAGACATAGGCCAGAAAGCCCCGGTTGCGCTCGGTGGCGTCGAAGTGGGGTGACTCGAGGATGCGGTTAAACTCTGTCCGAACGGCCTCGGTCTAAACCGCCTGTTCCGCCTGCACCATGATCCGATCGCCATTGCCGCTCCGAATGCGGCTCGGATGATGGCACAGGCGCAGCAGGTCCGATACCAAAACAAGGCGCGTAGTAGACAGTAACGTACTTGGCGGTATCGGCGTTCGCCGAGCGTGCGATCGCCGTGGCCTGGCGCCACGGCCACGCGATCCTCGACCTGCGCGACGCCGCCGTGGCGAGCGTCACGGCCGGCCTGCCGGCGATCTTCAACCTTCTGTCGGTCGGCGCCCTGAACGGGACCTGGGCGATGAGCGGCATGCTGGTCGCCATGGTCTACTGTGGATTGAAGCTGCTCAGTCCCGACTATTCTACCCTACCGCCCGCCTGATCTACCTGGCCGTGGCCATGCCGGCACGCTCGGAATCGGCCTGATGGGCATCGCCAGGCAGATGGGCCTCGACCCCGCGAAGCATACCCCATGATCGCATTCCGCTCAAGCCAATCCTCGACCCTGGTCTCCGCGCCTACGGCGGGTCGGCGGGCCTGTCGTCCGGGGGACGAGCGCCTCGACCCCGGCGCGCGATTGCGCCTTGCGCGGCTCTGCGAACAGATGAATGAACCTGCATGAAACGACCCCGGTCGAATCGCGCGCCCGGCGGGAGCGCGACGCGCCGCTGACATGAGGGGGATGGAATGGACGACGACGGCCAGGCGCTGCATGCCCTGGCGCCGCATATCCTGCCGCCGTTCATCACGGCGCCGGGCGGGTCCGACTGGCTGATGACCGTGATGGCGGTGTTTCTGGTGCTCATCGTCCTGTCGGTCGGGCTGCTCTATCTGCGCCTGCACGCCCTGCCCGAGCACATGGCGCATCGGACGAACAAGGTGCAGCTGCAGATCGTGGGCGTGCTGGCGCTGCTTGCGCTGTTCACCCACAACAACCTGTTCTGGATCGCGGCGCTGTTGCTCGCGCTCGTGGAGCTGCCGGACTTCTCGACGCCGATGAAGTCGATCGCGCTGTCGCTGGAGCGGCTGTCGCTCCGCGACCGGACGGATCCCAACCGCGGCGTCGAACGCAACGACCTGCTGTCCGACGACAGGGAGTAAGCCCGTGCTCGAGTTGCTGCTCTGCTCCGCGCTGACGGTGCTTCCGGACTTCCTCTTTCGCCGCTTCGCCCAGGGCAAGCGGATCGGGCGCGAGATCACGCTGTTCTCGGTCTGGTACGAGCTGCGCTGGGGCATCACGCTGTGCGTGATCCTGACGCTGTCGCTGATCACCGTGATCTTCTACTTCCACCCCTCGACCACCAGCGCGGTGTCGTACTTCCGCACGATCTCGATCCTGCCCGAGGGATTCGGCCGGGTGGAGGAGGTGTTCGTCGATTACCGCGACGAGGTGCGCGCGGGTGACCCGCTGTTCCGGCTCGACGGCGCGGAACAGGAGGCCGCGATCGAGACCGCCCGCCGGCGGATCGCCGAGGTCGACGCCACGACGATCGTGGCGCAGTCCCAACGCGCCGA
>JBGTMW010000119.1:0-4831 GCA_041743365.1 Gemmatimonadaceae bacterium | reverse complement strand
CGGCGTCCAGCTCAGGCCAGAAGAGCGCGAGGAGCGTGTCGCGCCGACGGGGCCGGCGCGGGGTGGCGAGCGCCAGATAGACGAGAAGGACAGCCCGTTTGGGCTGTGCGAGCACCCCGCGAAGCTCACGTCCGTCGGCGCCGCGAAGGTCCAGCGCACCAAGTGTCCGCAAGCGGATCACGTGTGCCTCCCGAAACAGGAACGCGCAGCCTTACGCGTCAGGTAAGCCACTGGGGCAGTGGCCAGTAAGTCACAGTGGGTAGGGTGCGAAGGTAGGCGCCCCGCCTGAAAAGGCAACCACCCGTTTTCCGCACAGGAGACCACCTTGATCCGACAGCAAACGCACATCGCCGCCCTGCTCCTCACGCTCGCACTGCCAGCGTGCCACGAGTCGGCAGAGCCCACGTCTCTCGCAGCATCAGGCGACGTGATGGCATCCCAGAAGGACGAGGACACCGCCGCGAAAGTCCTGACGATCGATCATGCAGTCCCCATCATCTCGACAGTGCCGGCGAATATGGGGCAGACGGTCGAGCTGTTCGTCAGGGAGCGCGTCCGCGCCAAAGGCGACGCTCGGAAGGCTGTACTCATGCTTCACGGATTCAGCGTCCCGGTATTGCCCGGCTCCGGGCTCGGCGTGGACCGGTATGACTGGTCGCTCGAGCTGGCGGAGGCGGGATTCGATGTTTTCATGGTCGATCTCCAGGGATCCGGACGGTCGCCGATCCCCGATCGGGACATCCGGCGGTTCGATCCGGTTCGCAACGAGTTCGTGCGCATCCTGGACGATCCGTGCAACGTGCCCGCGAATCAGCAGAGCCTGATTCCACAGGCACCGTGCTTACCGTCGTACCCGTTCCAGCTCGTGAACCTGCAGAGCGACCTGCACGAGCTTGATCAGGTCGTGGACTACATCCGGGCACAGCGCGGTGTCGACAAGGTCGCGCTCATCGGCTGGTCGCATGGCGCGGCGCGCGTCGGGCCGTATGCCGCGCAGCATCCGGACAAAGTCGAGAGCGTGCTGTTCTTTGCGCCCTTCTACAACCCCGCCGCCCCCGCGGGGCGGCAAGGGACGGGGCCCGATGGGTTTGGGCCTCCGATCGATCCGCGGACGGGTGCACCATTCACGCTTCCGCAGCCCGGGACGCCGATGACCCTGGTCACCCGATCGACATTCAATACTGAATGGAATCGCGAGATCGGGTGCGAGGGCCAGGTGGAGAACGGAATCCAGGACAAGGTGTGGAGCGCGATCATGGACAACGACGCGCTCGGACGGACCTGGAGCCCGCCGGAAGGTGTGATGCGGGTGAGAACCTTCTTCCTGTGGGGGTGGAACACGGCCACGGTAAACCGCATCTCCGTTCCTACGCTGATCATCGGCGGGGAGTTCGATCTGCGGGTGCCGGCGACCCTGCCCCGGCTGTACGACGAGCTCACCGCGATCCCCGACGCGAACAAGCTCCTGTTCACGGTGCAGTGTGCGGGGCATTACATGGTCTGGGAACGCCAGCGTCGAGTGCTGCACCACATTTCCAAGCAGTGGCTGAAGCACGGCGCGGTGGAGGAATACAGGACCGGCAAGTTCTTCGTGGACACCGAGGGAGTCATTCGCCCTCACTAGACGCCGCGCATCCACCAACGTCTCCGCGACCGGAGCTTCCGACTCACGGCCGAGGGCGGCAAGTACATTCCGCCGCCCTCGGTTGTGTGCTGGCAGCAAATGCCGTGATTACGCCCGCACCAGCCTCTTGTACGCAATCCGATGCGGCTGGTCCGCATCCGGACCCTTACGCTTGTGCAGATCCTCGATGTACGCCTGGTAGTTCCCCTCGAACCACACAGTCTCCGAGTTCCCCTCGAACGCCAGGATGTGCGTCGCGATGCGATCCAGGAACCACCGGTCGTGGGTGATCACCACCGCGCACCCGGCAAAGTCCAATAGCGCGTCTTCCAGAGCCCGAAGCGTATCGACATCGAGATCGTTCGTCGGCTCATCGAGCAGCAGCACGTTCCCGCCCGACTTGAGAGTGTTCGCGAGATGCAGCCGGTTGCGCTCGCCCCCTGATAGGTCCTTCACCTTCTTCTGCTGGTCGGTGCCCTTGAAGTTGAAGCTGCCGAGGTATGCGCGCGCGTTCATCTCACGCTTCCCGACCATGATGGTATCCACGCCGCCGCTCACTTCCTGATAGACGGTCTTGCTGCCATCGAGCGTGCGGTTCTGGTCCACGTACGCGAGCTGCACGGTCTCTCCCACGACGAGATCGCCGCCGTCGGGCTTCTCATGGCCGGTGATCATCCTGAAGAGCGTGGTCTTCCCCGCCCCGTTCGGTCCGATGATTCCGACGATCCCGCCTCGCGGCAGCGAGAAACTGAGGCTGTCGAACAGCAGCTTGTCGCCGTACGCCTTCTTCAGGTTCTTCGCGTTGACGACATCGTTGCCGAGCCGCGGAGGAATGGGGATCACGATCTCGTTCTGCGTGACCTTCTCCGCCGCGGCCTCGCTGACCAGATCCTCGTACTTCTGGATGCGCGCCTTGCTCTTCGCCTGCCGCGCGCGCGGCGACATCCTCACCCACTCGAGCTCCTGGGCCAGGGTGCGCTGGCGCGTCGACGCCACCTTCTCCTCCTGCGCGAGCCGCGTGCGCTTCTGGTCCAGCCACGCGGTGTAGTTGCCCTCGTACGGAATGCCCGCGCCGCGATCCAGCTCCAGGATCCAGCCGGCGACGTTGTCCAGGAAGTAGCGATCGTGCGTCACCGCCACCACCGTGCCCGGGAACTCGGCGAGGAACCGCTCGAGCCACGCCACGCTCTCGGCATCGAGGTGATTCGTGGGCTCGTCGAGCAGCAGCATGTCGGGCTCCTCGAGAAGCACCCGGCAGAGCGCGACGCGACGCTTCTCGCCACCCGAGAGCTTCGAGACATCGGCGTCCGCGGGAGGCAGCCGCAGCGCATCCATCGCGATCTCGATCTTGCGATCGAGCTCCCAGAGGTTGTGCGAGTCGATCTGCTCCTGAACCTTTGCCTGCCGATCGAGCAGCTTCGTCATCTGCTCGTCGCTCATCGGCTCGGCGAAACTCATGTTGATCTTCTCGAACTCTTCCAGAAGTCCGCGCTGTGCGCGGACTGCCTCCTCGACGTTCCCCCGAACATCCTTTTTCGGGTCGAGCTGCGGCTCCTGGGAGAGGTACCCAATGCGAGTGCCCTCGTGCGCCCAGGCCTCGCCCTGGAAGTTCGTGTCCACTCCCGCCATGATGCGAAGGAGCGAGGACTTGCCGGCGCCGTTCGCGCCGAGGACGCCGATCTTGGCGCCGGGATAGAAGGACAGCCAGATCCCACGGAGGATCTCCCGCGAGGGCGGGACGACCTTCCGGAGGTCCTTCATTACATAGATGAATTGCGGTGCCACGTTACGGTGTCGGTTGAGCTCGAGAAGAAAAGTGCCGGGCGCACATCGGTCCGGCCAGGCGACAGTTATTGCGCAGGATCATGAAGCGCCTCCTCCGGCCGGAGGTCGCGGCCGGGAGCGGTCGGTGCTTCGGGGCGCAGCCCTGGAATCTAACGACTACCTCGCCGCAAGCCCCAGCACCAGCTCCGCCACGATCAGTAGCACGATGGCCATCTCGAGAATCTCCGAGCGGGCGGCCTGCGACTCGTCGTTCAGCATGGCGTAGGTCTCGCGCATGATCCCCAGCTTCCGATCGATCCCGCGGCGCCATGCTGCCTCGCGGAACAGCTCGAGCGCGGCGCCGTAGATCCGGGCGAGGTGGACATCGTCCGTCACCTTGAGGGCGTTGTCCACCCGTTCGACGGTCTCCGTGATGTCGGCAACCTGCGTGTTCATCTCGGCGAGCACGGGACTGAACCGGCCGATCATTGGAAGGAACCTGCGACGACGCGCGACGGCCGCGCGATCGTACATCCGCGGAAGCTCGCGATCGAGCACCGCGTCGTAGAATCGCAGCTCGAGAAGCTGCGCGTTCGCGAACTCGAGGATGTACTCCACGTCGTGGTCGTGCGGGCGCGGCTCGATGACGAGCGCGTTGTCCCACGTGAGCACGGTGAGCTCGTTCGTGTAGTACGAGAAGCGGTGAGGCAGCAGCTCCCGTCGCGCTCCGGCCGACAGCTCGTCGCGCTCGTTGAGCAGGAGGGAGACGAGATGCTCATCGGTAAGGATGGCCGGATCCGCAGGCCTGCCCTCCCCATCGGCGAACCGTGTGACGCGGAACACGACGTACGACTCCGTCACGGGCGCGAGCCCGGGCCGCTCGATCGCCGGACCAAGCAGCTCGATCAGCCGCCCCAGCTCGCGATCCATGAGCTCCGAGAGCTCGGTGGACGAATCGGCGGCGGCGCCCAGCGCACCGAAGGCGTCCCACGAAACTCCATCGGGAGCCCCGATGGTCGCGCGCAGAGCGCAGACACCGAAATCGAAAATGCGCGCCGAGATCTCGACGGCGCGAATCTCATCTTCGATCAGCACCGGCGCAGAGCCGAGTGTCACCCCGATTGGTGGATTCTCGATCTGGATCGCCTCGGCCTCCCCGCGTCCCGGCCGCGTACGCTCGGCGTCACTGGAGGCGAGCAGGGAACGGGTACGATCGAGGTCGATCGCGTAGCCGACATCGTGAAGCCGATAGACGATGGCGGAGCCGGCGACGGAAAGCGTTGAGGGCTCGGGCACGCTGAAGGCTGGTAGGGGGCGTTCACGGCGTCAACGGCGTCAACGGCGTACACGGCGACATCGGTTAGAACAGAACGGCGTTATGGGTACGTCTGCGACTTCGTTAAACGGTCAACGGCGTTCACGGGTTTGACGGCGTTGACGGTT
>JBGTMW010000118.1:0-1859 GCA_041743365.1 Gemmatimonadaceae bacterium | reverse complement strand
GCCGATCGGGTGGCCCCACTGCACGCGCTCGGCGGCCCATTCCCGCGCGACCCGGAGCATCGCCTTGGCTGCGCCCGCGCACCCCGCCGGAAGCGTCAGCCGCCCCGTGTTGAGGGTGATGAGGGCGAGCTTGAGCCCCTTACCTTCACCCCACAGCATGTTCTCGCGCGGGACCTTCACGTCCCTGAAGCTGATGACTCCGTTCTCGATGGCCTTGAGCCCCATGAAATGGAGCCGGTGCTTCACCGACACGCCCGGAGTCTTCGCGTCCACGATGAAGGCGGTGATCTGCTTCTTCGACTTGCCGTTGACCACTGCATCCGGCGTCTTCGCCATCACGACGAAGAGATCGGCGCGGGTGCCGTTGGTGCACCAGAGCTTCTCGCCGTTGATGATGAAGTGAGATCCGTCGGCCGTGGGGGTCGCGGTGGTGCGGAGATTCGCCGGATCGGATCCGGCGTCGTCCTCCGTCAGCGCGAAGGCGGAGATCGCACCCTTCGCCAAACGCGGAAAGAAGCGCTTCTTCTGCTCGGGAGTGCCGAACAGCTTCAGCGGCTGCGGTACGCCGATCGATTGACTGGCCGAGAGGAGCGCGGTGAGGGAGCCATCCTTCGATGTCACCATCTCCATCGCCCGGATGTAGCTCATCTGCGAGAGGCCGAGCCCGCCGTACTCCTTCGGGATCTTGATCCCGAAGGCGCCCATTTCGCGCAGCTCCTGGACGAGCGACTCCGGGATGTTCCCGGTGCGATCGATCTCCTCCGAGTCCACGCGCTCGAGGAATGCACGCAGCTTGTCCATGAACGGCTTCGCGCGTGCGACCTCTGCCGCATCCTCGGGAGGGTGCGGGTGAATGAGGTCGAGAGAGAAGCGACCGAGGAACAGCTCCCGAACGAAGCTAGGGTTTTCCCACTCGGTCTCGCGCGCCGACTCGGCGACATCCCGTGCTTCCTTTTCGGTGGCGAGTGACTGCGACTTATCGGACATGGCGAACGCTCGGAGTTTGGGGACAGCTATCGATGCACCCTCGAATAGTGCACCGGGGCCATGCGGGCTACAATGAGGCGTTTCACCCGCCGTCCGGGGTATTTACCCTACGACGGGACCATTCGCTTCGCGTCACGAGCAACGTGCCGATCAGCGCGATCGCGGCGAAGGAGAACCACTGCACCGCGTAGCTGACGTGGGGCCCCTCGTCGAGGGCGGGGAGGGGGATTCGAACCGGTCGCGTTGAATCCGCGCCGACGGCGGCCGGAGGCCCCCCGTCAGCGTACCCCGCACCGGCGGTGCGGCTCCCTGTCCCTGCATCCAGCAGTATCAGCTGATACGGGGCGATGGTATAGGGGATCTGCTCGGCGATCGCGTCGCGGTCGAGACGGGGCACGCGCCGGCCAGCTCGGGGGACCGCAGCGGCCGGGCCTTCTGTACCAGTTCCAGGCGTCCTCAGAACGGGAAGCCACGAGACGTATGCCGTTCCGTGAGCCACCGAGTCCTCCCGCCACAGCGAGACGTCCACAGTAGCTCCGTCGGGTGAGTACACCCAGCCGCGGTTCACCACGACGGCCGTGTCGCTGCCCGCGAGTCGAATCGGAGTCAGGATGTGCACACCCGGAGCGCCCTCCCTGCTCCGGTTGAGCAGCACGACCTCATGTTCGAAGTCGTACGTCCCGCGGACTCGCACCCGCTGGGCCCTCGACTGTGTGGAATTCCCCCCGATTCGATCGATCTCGATCGGCTCGCCCGCGATTCCGGCCGCCACTCGCGCGTTCTCGACGCGCCGCTCCCGCAGCCGATCGAGCTGCCAGAAGCCGAGGCGAATGCATACGCCGGCGACGATCACGGCGATGGCAGCGAGGAGG
>JBGTMW010000117.1:0-2513 GCA_041743365.1 Gemmatimonadaceae bacterium | reverse complement strand
CGAGCTGCACGGCGGCACCGTCACCGCGACGAGCGGTGGGACCGGCACGGGGTGCGAGTTCGTCGTCCGGCTCCCCGCCGCTCAAAGATCGGCCCCGGCCGCTGCCGTCCCGTCGGGAGGACCCGCGGATTCGCCCGTTCGACGCCTACGGGTGCTCGTCGTCGAGGACATGGTGGACACGGCGGTCGGGATGGCCGAACTCCTGAAGCTCACGGGCGACGATGCGTGGATCGCCCACAGCGGCGAGGAGGCGCTCATCGCCGCCCGCGAGCACCGACCGGAGGTGATGCTCCTCGATGTCGGGCTCCCCGGGATGGATGGCTACGAACTGGCGTCGCGGCTCCGGCAGGAGGAGTGGGGCAGGGACACGGTCCTGATTGCTCTGACCGGTTACGGAGACGAGCAGGCACTTCGACGCTCCAAGGAGGCGGGCATCGACCACCACCTTGTCAAGCCAGTCGACTTCGACGCGTTGCTCGCCCTGATCAATCGGCTTAATGCCAATACCGTTTAACGAGTCATAACCACTGTCTCTGCAAAGGGTTTCTTCAGAGGCGTGATCTTTCGATGCTCAGATCGTTTCTTCTCAAATTTCGACATCTTCCGCTTGATGACCCGAGGATTGATCCGGTTCCGACGCACCTCGTCATCCGTCCGCTCATGCTGCATCTCCCAGAGCAGGGCCCGATACCACGCCTCGAAACCTTGGGGCGTCGAACTGGGGCACTCCGGTAACCGGCACTTCAGGATCTGGAAGCATCCCAGGAACGACAACCGATCCGGGTCCAGACCCGCCGCCCCGGCGGCCTCGAACATCAGCGACCGGATCACGAAATGCCCCAGCGACAGCGCGTAGATCTCCTGGATCACACCCGCTGGTGTCTCGCTCCGCAGGTGCGTCGGCTTGGTCGCCCGCCGGGGATCGTGGTGGGTCTTTTGCTCGTCGAAGACCAGCTCCTGTTCCCATCTCTCATGATAGAGAATGATCAATTCTTTTGCAGGATAGAGATCCTCATCCAACAGGTTCGTGATCAGGGTGTGGACCTCGCCGTGGCCGACCCGTTGGGGGTCGTTCAGCGTGTAGCGGATCACCCTCACAATGATCCCGCCCCGGTCCTTCTCCCGGTCGTAAGGGCTCTTGTAGATCTGGGCCAGATACGAGCCATCGGACAGGTCTCGGATCGGCTTGAGGATCAATCGGCTGGTCACCCGCGCCAGGATCTTCACGCCACGCGAGGTCACCGCTTCCCACAAGCCATAGCTGAAGAAGCCGCGATCCCAGAGCAGGAGCATCTCGGGAGCCAGATGGCGGAGCAAGGCCCCGACCATCCCCTGCTCGCCATGGAGGATCGATCGCACGACGAAGGCCACCTCGGCATGAGTCCCCAACTCGACCAGGCTGAGCTTGCGGACCTGGGGGAAGGCCCCGTCGCCCCGCGGCCCGGCCGATGGGCGTCCGAAGGCAGCGGCGTTGACGTCGGAGTCGGGGACATCGAAGACGACTCCATCGATGCCCATCAGGCGGAATCCGCGGTAGAAGGCCCCGGGCGTCTCGGGCCGGGCCAGCGGGCGAACGATCTGAGCGAACAGGCGACGCACCGGGGCGATGCCCAACCGCTGCCGCGCCACGCAGAGACTGGAGCGATGGGGCGTCTCCTCGCCGAAACGGAGTCGGCGTGCATGCTTGAAGACCTGGCGGATCGGCAACTCGGTCAACACCCCCATGGCGAGCACCACCCAGCAGACGACCTCGTGCGTCAGTGTGCACCGTCGTTGATTAGTTCGTCCGGTCGCCTGAAGGGCTTGGCGAACCGCCTCGGCCGAGATAACCTGTTCGAGCCCCGCCAGGCGATCCAAGATCCGGCCCGCGTCATCGGCCGGCAGCGTGCAATGTCCTTGTGGCATGCGAGTCATGGCCTCCTTGTTGCTTGGGTCCTGAGGTAAACCCAAAGTAACAGGAGGCCGTGGCTTGCGCCTATTTCAACGGTATTGGGCTTAATGCCGTTATGTGACTTGAGTCCCGAAAATGGGCCGTTAAACGAGACTCCGAGGGGTCTCGCTATTCGTACGATAAATGAGGCGCCGCGGGCCCGGCCCCGGCGGGTTCGCCTTCTGCCCCAGAAAGCGCAGCCAACTGGCGTCGTCTAGCGCCAATGCGACGCGACAGGGTCAAAGGGCTGACTGTTACATTGAGAGCTATCTTATGCCAGCTTGTCATTCAAGACGCCCATAGAATTGCTGAAGCAGTGATTCACGAACCGGAGAGCCTTTTCGGCTTTGGCCATGGCCGCCGGGGGGTCTTGCGCGAGAGCGAGCGCCGCGGCGGGCATGCGTGCCAATTCCTCCTCGCGGTCGAAGTCGAAGAGCCAGTCGCCCAGGCCGATGTCGCGCCACATGACCCCCTTGCTACTCTGCTCCTCCCAGCGGCAGACGATCGCCGGCACGCCCAGCCCGATGCACATGATCGGGCTGTGCATCTCGAGCGAGACCATCCCCGCGCAACGCGCGTAGAT
>JBGTMW010000116.1:0-8276 GCA_041743365.1 Gemmatimonadaceae bacterium | reverse complement strand
ATCGTCGGCTCGCTCCGCACGAATGCCGTCGCGTCGCGCAGCCGCGACGGTGGAATCATCGGCGTCGATTGCAGTGGGTGCGCGCCCGCCGCGCTGGAGGGCGCGAGCGAGCGATCCACCGATGAGTCCGAGTCCCACGATGCAGACCCGCATCACCGCAACCACTGCTCGAGCGCGGTGGATGCGTCGGTCTTCTCATCGCGATACTTCACGATCACGGGTGTCTGAAGCGACAGGCCCTGCTCTTCCGCCCAGGCTCCACGCACAGCGCGCGCTCCCGGCACCACAACAGCGCCAGGGGGCACGATGAGCGGCCGACCACCCTCCGCGCGATGCACTCGCTGCTCGACGAGATCGAACAGCGGGGTGCCGCGTGTGAGAACGACCCCGGCGGCGAGCACGGCACCCGTGCGAACGACCGTGCCCTCGTAGACGCCGCAGTTGCCGCCGATCACCACATCGTCCTCGATGATCACCGGCGATGCATTTACCGGCTCGAGGACTCCGCCGATCTGCGCCGCGGCGCTCAGGTGCACGCGCTCGCCGACCTGGGCGCACGACCCCACGAGGGCATGCGAGTCCACCATCGTGCCCGCTCCGACGTGCGCACCGACATTGATGTACATCGGAGGCATGCACACCACGCCGGCCGCGACGTAGGCTCCTCGCCGGATGGTCGATCCGCCGGGCACGACGCGTACGCCGTCGGCCACGGTCATCACCCGCGAGGGAATGGTGTGCTTGTCCACGAACGAGAAGGGTGTCGTCCCGCGGCTCTCCGGCGTCATGCTCACCAGATCCCCGGATCGAAAGGCCAGAAGAATTCCCCGCTTCACCCACGCGACAGCTTCCCAGTTTCCATCGGAATCGCGACGGGCCGCGCGCACCGTTCCGGCCTCGAGCGCGTCGAGAAGCGCATTCACTACTCGCGACGCTTCCGGCTCCGCGTCACGACCGGAACGGGACGCCAGTCTCTCGACGTCTGCTTCGAGAGAGTCGGTCGCCTGGGTCACGATGCGATCGCTCCGGCCGCGACCAGGCTCGCGCGCACGGTCGCTTCGTGCGCAGGCGCGAGCGGGACGAGGGGCAGGCGCAGCTGGTTCTCGATCCTGTCGAGAATCGAAAGTGCGTATTTCACCGGAATGGGGTTCGATTCCACGAACGCCGCCGCCATCCACGGCGAGAGCCGCGCATGAAGCTCGCGCGCACCGGCGTCATCGCCGGCGGCCATGCGGTTCGTGAGCTCGGCCATCGCGCGCGGCGTCGCGTTCGACACCACCGAGATGACGCCTTCTCCTCCGCCCGCCATGACGTCCACCGTGAGAGCGTCGTCGCCCGAGAGGACGGCGAAGCCGGGGGGTCTACCGCTCAGGATTTCGCCGATCTGGGCCAGGTTGCCCGACGCCTCCTTGACGGCGACGATGTTGGGGATCGACGCCAGCTCCAGAGTGGTCCGCGACTCCATGTTGATGCCGGTTCTTCCCGGCACGTTGTACAGAACGATGGGGAGGTCGACCGCCGCGGCTATCGCGCGGAAGTGCGCGACCAGCCCCCGCTGGGGAGGCTTGTTGTACATCGGCGTGACGTGAAGAAGATGCGTTGCGCCGGCCGCCGCCATGTTCGTCGACAACGCGATCGCGCGGCGGGTATCGTTGGAGCCCGCGCCCGCGCAGATCGGCACGCGCCCGCGCGCCTGATCGACGACGATCTCGACGATCAATCGCTGTTCGGTACGGGACAGGGTCGCGGCCTCGCCCGTTGAACCACACGGAACGAGGAAGTGGATCCCCTCGTCGATCTGCCAGTCGACGAGCCGGCGCATGGCCTGCTCATCGACCGAACCCTCGCGCGTGAATGGCGTCACGAGGGCCGTGCCGCAACCGCGAAGCACGGCGCTCATCCCGTCGCCCCCGCGGGCTCCAGCACATCGTCGAGAGTGAAGACGCCCTTCCTCCCGATCAGCCACTCGGCGGCGAGCAGCGCGCCGGCCGCGAAAACCCGCCTGTCGCGAACCGTGTGCTCCAGACGGACCTGCTCGAAGGGCGCGTCGAACAGGACCTCGTGGGTGCCCGGGACGGCGCCGACGCGGATACTGGTTATCGGAATCGGCCGGCCGAGCGCGCTCTCCGCGGCGCGCGCGAGAACGAGGGCAGTACCCGACGGCGCATCCTTCTTGGCGGCGTGATGCGTCTCCACCAGATGCGCATCGATCCCCGGCACCTCGCGCAGCCGGCGAGCCGCTTCCTCGACGATGTGGCGCAGCACCAGCGCGCCAAGGGAAAAGTTGGGCGCCCAGAGCAGCGCACCGCCAGCCCGCCGCACTTCCACTTCGATCGCCGGGAGATCGTCATACCATCCGGTCGTTCCGACGACGACGGGACATCGCTGCTCCAGGCAGGCGCGAATGTTACCGACTGCCGCGGCGGGCGACGTGAACTCCACCGCGACGTCCGCGCCGGCGAGCGCCGACAAGCCGCCCTGGTCACGCTCCACGACGCCGGTCACCGTCCAGTCGTTCTCCACGGCAAGCCCGCGGATGGCGCGGCCCATCTTGCCATAGCCAATGAGTGCGAGTCGACGTTGCGTCACGAGCACTCCCTCGGGAAGAACGCGTCGTGGAGGCGCATCATGACCGGGTGGACCTCTGCGCTGTCGATGATGATGGTCAGGTTGATCCCCGTGGCGCTGAGAGACAGCATGTGAATGCGGACCGTGCCGATTGCCGTGAGCGCGCGCGCCATGGCCGCGCCGTCATCGCTGAGGCCGGCCCCGACGAGCGCGATGATGCCCCTGTTCCGCTCGATGGAGACGTCGCCGAGCGCGGAGAGGTCGGAGATGACTTCCTCCAGCGGGCTGTTCTCATCGACGGTCACGGAGACCGAGACCTCAGAGGTGGCCACGACGTCGACCGAAGTGCGGTGCCTCGCGAATATATCGAAAACCGTCCGGAGAAAGCCGTGGGCGAGCAGCATCCGCGGCGACCGGACCTTCACGATCGCGAGTCCTGTCTTCCCCGCAACGGCCCGAACGGCGCAGCGGGGAGCGTCGAATGTGATAAGGGTACCGGACCCGCCCGGTCGGCGTGAGTTGAAGATGTAGACCGGGATGCCCAGCTCCACGGCGGGCGCGATGGTGTTCGGGTGCAGTACCTTCGCCCCGAAGGATGCCAGCTCCGACGCTTCGTCGAACCGAATGCGCTCGATGAGGCGGGCATCGTCAACCACCCGCGGGTCGGCCGTCAGCATCCCATCGACGTCGGTCCAGATCTCGATCGCGTCCACGCGAAGAGCCGCGCCGACCAGCGATGCCGTGTAGTCCGACCCTCCCCGGCCGAGTGTCGTCGTGATCCCGCGGGCCGTGGCACCGATGAAGCCACCGAGAACGGGAATACGTCCGTCACGAACGGAGGGAAGCAGCAGCGTCCGGGCGCGCTCGGCAATGGCATCCGGGAGTGGCTCGGCGCGGTTGAACGTGTCGTCGGTGATGATGACCTGCTTCGCGTCCACGAGCTCGACGGGAAGACCGGCACGCGCAAGCGTTGCGACGAACAGCGGCGCCGAAAGCTGCTCACCCATCGCGCCGATCGTGTCGAGTGATCGTGGGGTGAGATGTCCCAGCGTCGACAGTGCTTCCGCAAGGCTGGCGAGCTCGTCGAAGGTCGCGCTGAGATCGCTCGCGACTTCGCCATCATCCTGGCCGGCGAAGAGCGTTTCGGCGGCAGCGAGATGACGCTCGCGCAGCCCTTCGACGGCGCGCACCGCGGCTATCAAATGGCCATCCGCAGCCTGCTCGGCAAGGGCGAGCAGCTCGTTCGTGACTCCGCCCATGGCCGAGACGACGACGATTGGCCGGCGGTCGGCCCGTTGGCTGACAATGTTCGCCGCCCGCGTGATCGCATCGGCATCACCGACCGAGGTTCCGCCGAACTTGACGACGATCATGGAGCCGGGAGCTGGCCGCGCTCGTGAAGCAGTTCCGCGTTCAGGATCGAGCCGCCCGCGGCGCCCCGGATCGTGTTGTGGCCGAGCGCGACGAGGCGCAGATGCAGCACGGGATCATCCCGGATCCGACCGACCGTCACCGTCATGCCCTTGCCGGCATCGACGTCCCGCCGCGGCTGGGGACGGTCCTCCGCATCGGTGACCATCAGCGTCGCGGGAGGCGCCGTCGGTAGGGAGACCGTGTTCCTGCTCTCGCTCCACGACACCAGTGCGGCCCGCGCATCCTCTACCGACGTGCGGTTCTCGAAGCGTATCGACATGCAGACCGTGTGACCGTGCTCCACCGGGACGCGATTGGCATGGGCGCTCACCGCGATCGGCGCCGGCTCGATCGACCCGCCGGAGAGGCGGCCGAGCAGCTTGCACAGCTCGGTCTCTATCTTCGGCTCCTCGTCACGGATGAACGGGATGATGTTTCCGAGTATGTCGAGCGATGGCACGCCCGGGTATCCGGCCCCGGAGACAGCCTGCATCGTCGAGATGAAGAGCTGACGAACCCCGAATCGCTCATGAAGTGGTGCGAGGGCGATGGCAGCGACCGTCGCTGCACAGTTGGCGTTGGTGACGATGCCTCCGCGCCACCCTCGCACCGCGCGCTGGGTCTCGAGCAGGGCGAGATGTTCGGCATTCACTTCGGGGATGACGAGAGGAACGTCGGCATCCATCCGGAAGTTGCGCGCATTGCTGAGGACGATGTGTCCCGCACGCGCGAAGGCGGCCTCGATCTCGCCGGCGACGGATGAATCGAGGGCGGAAAACACGACCGGCGAACGGACGTGCTCGGGATCGCACGGGACCACGATCGTCGAGGCTGCGTGGGGGCCCTGTGTTCCTTCGAGCCATCGCGCGGAATCGCGATACGCGCGCCCCGCGGATCGCTCGGAGGCCGCCAGCTCGCGGAGCTCGAACCAGGGGTGGTCGGCAAGGAGGCGCACGAACGACTGCCCCACGGCTCCCGTGGCGCCGAGCACCGCCACCGGAATGCGGCGCCGCTTCGCGGGACCGCGGCGCGCGATCACGAGCCGAGCAGCGAGCGAGCCAGCCGCTCGTATACATCCACGCTCGCGCGGAGCTCGTTAACGGCGATCGCTTCGTCGGGTGTATGCGCCACGTGGATCGAGCCGGGCCCGAAGAGGAGAGGCGTTCCCCAGCGATTCAGGAGCGGGATATCGGAGGTGTACGCGACCGGACCCGACTCGAAGCCGGGCACGGTATGGAAGCGCTGCGCGGGAATGTGCGATCCGTATTCGATCTCGGCGCGCCCCGCTACCCAGCGCTCGATGATGTCCCTTACCGGTGCGACGTCGCCGACGAGACGGAACATGAGCTCCGCCTCCGCGTGCGCCGGGATCACGTTCCCCGCGGATCCACCGCGAATCATGCCGATGTTGACCGTGGTGTCGCCGAGCTGCGGATCGGTCGGGAAGGTGACCGCTCGGAGGGTCGGAAGGAGATCGATCAACGGCTCGATCGCCGACTTGCCGAGGTGCGGGTACGCCGAGTGCGCCTCCTTCCCCGTCGTGCGGAGAGTGACTCGGAGCGACCCCTTTGCGCCGCTTGCAAGGCGGCTCTCGGTGGGCTCGCCGTTGATGAGATACCGGCTCGTGGCCGGCAAGCGGTTTGCCGCGCGTGCACCATCGCTTCCACCCTCCTCTCCGACGACGAAGAGGAGATCGACGCGCTCCTCACCCGACGTGGCGAGCCGGTCCGCTGCCGCGAGCATGGCAGCCACGATTCCCTTGGCGTCACAGGCGCCGCGGCCATACAGCTTTCCGTCCTCGAGCCGCGGGGCGACGAAAGGAGGAACGGTATCGAGGTGAGTGGAGAGGGTGACGCCGCCTCCGGCTCGCGACGCCCAGACATTCGCCCGGCCGGAGGTAACCTGCTGCAGCGAGACGTTCCAGCCGCGGGATATCAGCCAGCGGGAGACGAAGTCGACGACCTTTCCTTCATTTCCGCTCGTGGATTCGATCGAGAGCAGTTCCGCGGCGAGCGCTACGACATCAGTCATGGGGGCAATTTCAGTGGGCGCCGTGGCATAAGGAAGTGGCTGGGATGAACAGAAACCGGGAGCGCGCACCTGGCGCGCTCCCGGTTTCCGAATAGCAGTGCGGCGGTCTAGAGCCGCTTCTCGGTCGCTGCCTGGGGCTGTGTGGCGGTGGGGTCGACACCCTGCACGTGCTCGACGAACATCTGCTGAACGAGGCGATTGGCCTCCTTCACGTATTCGTCGTGGTGACGCTCGCCGACATCGCCGAGGCTCTGGAGCTGGGGATTGGACAGCATCTTCCCGGCTTCGCGGAAGGTCTTGAAGGTATCCTCGGCCTGGCGCGCCATGACGATGTCGCCGACGAGGCGGAGGAAATCGCTCTCGCGCCCGGCATCGGCCAGGTCACGGGCGACGCCCATCGCCTTGCCCATGGCCTTCTTCAGGACGCCTGCATCGGCGCCGAGCTGCTTCTGGTACTCCTCGAGCATGCGCTGGTGCTCGCGCATGCGGGGAATGTGGCGGCCGCAGAGGTCGCGAAAGCGGCGATCCTCGGCCTGGCCTTCATGATCCTCGAGCGCCTGGAGGAATGTGCGGTGCTGCATGACCGCGTTGTTGATCTGAGACTTCAGGAAATCGGTTCCTCTATCCATGTGTGCCTCCTTTGTGGAAGCACATGGATAGGCACAGACCGGGCCAAGCCGAAGCGATCGTGAAGTGAATCGTTCTCAGCATTTCGTCCATGAACGAGAAGCGCGTAAACGGAACCGGATGAGACCGCTGGCCCGGACGCACGATGGTGCGCGCACGCTCGCGTACTCTCGTGCAAGGTACGGAGGAAAGACATGCCGGGACCGGGAATCGAACCCGGACGGGGTTGCCCCCACAAGATTTTAAGTCTCGCGCGTCTCCCACTTTCGCCATCCCGGCGGATGGTCGAACGACTTCACCGTCGCGCAACGTGCACGGCGCATTGCAGGAATCGACACCCAGGAACACGAAACGGGAAAGGCATTCCGCCCTTCCCGTTCGTTCGCATACAGAGAGCGGGAAACGGGACTCGAACCCGCGACCCCAACCTTGGCAAGGTTGTGCTCTACCAACTGAGCTATTCCCGCGCGACCGAAATGTAGCCGCTCGCCGGATGGACGACAAGCGAATCGGGGCGTCACGACCCCGGCCGAACCCCGAGGGCGTGCACCGCGTACCAGGCGCACCAGGCGACGAGACCCGACAGCGATGCGTCGCCGCCGTTGCCAACCGCCAGACCATCGGCATCCACGATCTCCGCGGCGCAGCCGTTGTCGAGCGGCGCGCGCCTCAGCCATTCGAGCACCTCACCAGCCTGCGGCCCGATGAGCCGGGCACACTGCTGCGCAAGTGAAGCCGGCTCGAGACCGATGGCTCGAACGGTGCGCCGATACATCGAGTCCTGTCGGTCCACCGCGTCGTACAGCGGGAGCCAGAGGGCCGAGGCCACGGGGTCGTCGGTGGCGATGGACTTCCCGGCGAGATCGATCGCCGATGCGAAGCTGCCCTTGCCACCCTGATCAGCCGCGAAGTGCCGCCGCAGCGCAGCTCGTACGGCGTCCGGGGATTCCACCTCCTTCGCGGTATCCTCATCGAGCGTTCGACGGAACACGTCGAGCGCCTGCGCCGTCACTGCATTGCCGTGCAGCGTGTACGGATATCCCGGCGTGGTGCCCGATGGCGTGACTTCGGTCGAATAGAGCGGGAGTCGCTGGTCACGCCGGCGCGCGATGTCCTCGGAGGAGAGGTACAGCGTGTCGGCGAGAACGGGCTCCTCTATGATCTGGTCGTCGCCGGTCTCCCGGATGTAGCGATCCGTGGCGATCGCGAACGCGGCTGCTCCCTCGAGCGAGAAACCGGGGTCGAACAGCGATCCGTCGAGATAGTGCACGCCCTGGCCGGGGGCGTATCCGTGGAGCTCGCACGCGCGCAGGAGGAGCTCCCGCGCGAGAGCAGCATCGGCGAGCTGCACCGCTGGAATCGTCCATATCAGCGCGTCCCACTCACGCAGGGTCACGCCGCGGCCGTTCCATGGTGCGCGCGTGCGCATCATGTAGTAGTGCGCATCGTCGAGGGCGCGCGCGACCGCGTAGAAATACGCGAACAGCAGGTTGCGGTTGATCAGGCGATCCATCCCTTCGTGGGTGGTCGTCTGCTCGAGCGCCCTCAGCGAGTCCCGCGTCGCGGCCAGCAGGTCGCGCCAGCCGCGCCGCCGAAGTGCGGCTACCGTGGCCTGCGCTCCGTCGCGCTCCGGACCC
>JBGTMW010000115.1:0-4502 GCA_041743365.1 Gemmatimonadaceae bacterium | reverse complement strand
GCGGGCCTCGTCGGGACTGGGGTCGAGGGTCCCGAACCAGAGGTGAACCTCGCCGTCATCAAGCGGCGAGGGAGCGGCGGCCGCGGTCCACGCACCTGCGCCGCGGTCGCGCGCGCGGTGCAGATGTTCGTTGTTTGCGCTCATGGGCGGCCCGCTGTAATGTCTGAAGTGAATCTGTCGGCTGAGCCGCCGATTGCAAACGCCATCGCTCATCGGCACATGCAGGGTGAGCGGGCCGATCACACGCTCGACACCACCGCGCTCGTCCACGAGGCGTACCTCAACCTCGTGAAGCAGGAGCGCCTCGACTGGCAGAGTCGCGCGCACTTTCTCTCGATGGCCGCCATCGCCATCCGACGCGTCCTCGTCGACTACGCACGGCGTCGGACGACGGGCAAGCGTGGCGGCGGCGACGCGATTGCCGTACAAGTTCTCCGGTGGGCTCACGCACGACGAGGTCGCCGAAGTCCCGGGTGTCTCCGTGCCGACCGTCCACCGCGACTGGAGGCTTGCCCGCCTCTGGCTCAGCCGCGAGATGAAGCGCGGAGTCGCCGAGTGATTGTCACTTTGGCGCTCCCGCCGCGCCTTTCAGGGAAAGGGAGGTACTCCGGATGAACCAAGGCCGCGGACGACGAGGGGACCGCCAGCGCTGGAGCGCATCGAGGCGCTGTTCAGGGACGTGTGCGATCTGCCGCCGGGCGAGCGCGCCGACGCGCTCGTGCGCGCCTGCGAGGATCCGGCGATTCGGGAAGAGTGTGGTGGTGCACGGCTGCCACGTCGCGGTGCCAGTGAAACAGAAGGCCCGGGATCACCGGGTACTATCGACCAGTGACCGTGATGCGCCACAACTCGACATGAAACTCGCCGTCCTCATCCTCTCTGTACGTCGCCAATACGTCATCGCTCAGGAATCCGACAGGATTTCCGCGAGCTCGGGCCGATCCCACGAGGCTATTGGTAGTCGGATCGATGACCTCGACGACCGTAGACGTCGCGCCCGCCCACGCGACATTCCGGAGAGTCATGTCTTTCCACGGGTCTCGTGGATGTGCGACGAGGACAAGCAGACGCCCGTCCTGCCGGACGCGGATGTCTCTCAGCATTGTCGCTGGTCGGGGGAGCAGGTCGCTCGAGTCGCGCGATGCGACAAGTCTTCCACCGCCCCTTGGCCGTCGCCAGACCACGAACGGTTCCGGCTTCGGAGTATGGTGCCACCAACTGGGGACGCGTCTGAAGCTCGGAGTGCGTCGGCCGGCGCTGTCCATCCAACCAACCTGATAACCCGCGGAATCCATACTGCCGCGGGCAAACCAGAACCCAGCCGCGCGGCCGTGCGCCGCTGCCAGCTGATACGTATTGATGAAACCATGTGTGTCCGGGAGAACTGGCGTCGTCACCGTATCCCCATTGGAACGACGGATGTTCAGTCGCCTCATCGAGCCGGGCGCAGCTCCGTTGGGGATGTGTGCCGTCATACCGTTGCCAAAGCGGACGAAATCCACCACGCCAGCCCCGAGTGGGGTCTTGAGCGTCACGTCGCGGACATACTCCAAGCCGGGTCCAAACACCACGACGCGCTTCCGTTCGTAAGCGCGAACGGTGTCATCTCTATCGTAGCTGATCCAGTGCGGACGCTGTAGTTCGCCCGGGCCCGGTCCGACTCGGGCGAGCAACCCTCGGGACCTGCCCAGCGAATCGAAAACCTGAACGCGAGGGCTGCCGATCCGGTACAGAACGATGTCCCCGCTCGGAGTCCTGAAACCGACCGTCGGTCGCCCCTCGACCATCGACGGTCCCGAACTCCCCAGCGTGCGGATATGCTCCAACGCGACGACACAACGCGCGCAGGTCTTCGTGATCTCGGGGAGCGGTTGTCGCTGCTGGCCGAGAGATGGAACCGGGCAGGCCACCAGAAGCGTCGTTGCACCGACGCACAGCCCGAAGAACCGACTGCTCCGCGCCAAGCGGGATGCCACTCCGATGCCGCGCCTGCGCGCCTCCGATCGGCCACTGTTCCTCATCTTTCCCTCGCTCTGGCGAATGCCTGAGAACGACCTGCCCGCATGGAGTCGCATAGCGGCGCGATTCCCAAGTCGTACACCCTCCGCTGAAACCGGCCAACTGCAGTTGCCGTGCAAGGACTCCGTTCCCGGCGCGACGAGAGGACGGGGGGGCGACGTCGCAACCTGGCAGTCCGTGCCATGCTGGGGGACCGGCCTCGACTGCTCGAGATCAAGGACGCCCTGGTACGTGAAGATGGGCGCGATAAAGGACGATCAGCGGTTCGCCATTGGAGCCCGTTGTTCCCGCGATGATGTATCCCCCGTCGACAAGGTGGTGCACGTAAAACGGAACCTTGCCCGTACCCAGAAGCGCCCCGGTAACGGGATCGAACACTTCTATGATGGTCTCACAACATGTCTCCAGAGATCCTTCGCTCAGAGTCCGCTGGTCGACACCTTGACGGCGCACCGCAAAGGCTGTCCAGAGTCGGCCGGCCGAGTCCTGCCGGATAGCAAGGAGTCGGGGACGAGGCCCCTGGCCCGGGACGTAGGGCCATGGTCCAATGTAAGGAGTACGGTCGAAAGACGGTGTCACTCGCTCGACGACTCGAAGCAGAGATCCGTCCTGCGACCACTGACGGATCTCGTAAGGCGCACGTTTACCCGTCCAGATCGAACCGTTTGCGCCCGCAGCGATGATCTCATCTGCAAACGACAGGGAGGATCCCACGGATCGCAGATAGGTGCCGTCGCCGCCGAACAGATGAAACAACGGACCGGGGAATGTCCGGGTGTACCCGTCGCGAGCTGGAGGCCCTCCGCCTCTGCTCGGCGGGACTCGAGCCATACCGGCATATCGGCCGTCGGAAAGCACCGTTGGACCTAGAGATCCGCGCGCGAGTGGTACTTTGCGGAGAAACCCGAAGCTCGAATCGAACACCAGGACCTGTTGGGAAACGAAGGTGTGCACGGTTCTGCCGGGCCCTACGGAAATGCCCCTTATCCAGCCGGGAAACTCGCCCGGACCCGGCCCCTGGCGGCCATGTGTACCAAGAAACCGGCCCTCGAGGTCGAATAGCAGCAGTGGAACGGTTGCGGCCACGAGGAGCCGCTCTCCGACGACTGCGCCCGTGAACGAAGGAGTGACGAAATACTCTCCTGACGTCTCGCTACGGCCCAGGGTAGCCACCGAGTCAATTTCGAAGCGACAATCGCGGCACGCACTCGTGGCGGTGCTCACCGTGCGCGACGGCTGACGGTCAGCACTGCACGCCGAGAACACCGCAGCAACTGCCGCCAGTGGAACGACGCCGCGACTCGATAGGAGCTGTGTCATTCCGCCCCTCTGCTTCGGCATCACCCTGACATCGTCCTTCCCATCAGGACTCCTCGGGGGAATCAAGTCTTCGCGGAAGCGACTCCGACGTTCGCGACATGATCAGCTCCATGCCCACCCCGTCAACTGTTGTCCCTGATGCACACAAGCAGAGAGCCGGACAGCGCATTCCGCCACCTACCCTCTGCCCAGGTTCGCTCGTGAGCGACCCCGGATGGCACATGCGTTGCCGCTGAACGGACATGACATTCCAGCATTCACCACAGGAGGAGAGCCATGGCGCGCAACCAGCTTGAGCCGCTCGACGACGGCTATGTCGCCTTCCGCACGAAGGACGGAGAGCGCTGGAAGCACAAGGATCTGACCGAGGGACGCGTGGGCGAGGGCTTCCGCGTGTTCATCTCCGACAGCGGCGAAGAACGCCGCTACCGCTTCGGTCCCAACGAGCTGCACGATGCCACGATCGAGGATCTGAGGGATCAGCTCCGTCGCGCCGACCCCGCCCCGAGTCCCGCGGCCGGATCGATTCCCAGGTAACGGCGGCAGACTCGACACGCTACCCCGCTAGCATGACCGTGTTGCGCGCGGGAGGAGCTCGATCCGGCGTCCATGTAGTAAAGGAAACAGCGCAAGCGGAGCGATCGTCGTCGCAGCGCATGCGGCGCTGGCACTGCAGCACATCGTGGCCGACACTTGACGTACGGTCGGCTCATTGCGCATTGTCCGATGTGCCCGGCGCACTCGGGCACAGACAACTGATCCGCTACAGCCGAACGTGCGGCCCCTGCCGCACGACGGGGGACCCAAGCAGCACCGGGGTGCATCCGGCTTCTCGCCGGAAGGAGACTTCCTGCTCCTAACCCGACAGCTAACCCCGCAGGCGTCACACGGAAGGGTGGTAGGATGGTGAGCACTCCCACCTACCGAGCCGCGCCCGGAACATGGGGCGGGCTCGGTTTGTCGTTTCCACGCCCTCTGTCCCGAGGAGGCGCACCATGATGCACTCTGTCCCCGATTCAGTAATGAAGGCCGACCGGGGGCCGCCCGGCCAGACGGCAACCGAGCTACCTCAGGTTGCGCTCGCCTTTCTCGAGCGCCTCCGCCGGCTTCCGCTCGGCGCGTGGGCCGACGCCGGGCGACGGCTCGCTGAACTCGACGCGCAC
>JBGTMW010000114.1:0-2141 GCA_041743365.1 Gemmatimonadaceae bacterium | reverse complement strand
TCATAGCTCTTGTAGACGCGGTGGCCGAAGCCCATCAGTCGCGATCCCTTGCCACCCTTCACGTTCTCGATGAAAGCGGGAATGTTCTTCTTGTCCTCGATCTCCTTGATCATGTGCAGTACCTGCTCGTTCGCGCCGCCGTGCAGGGGTCCGAACAGCGCCGCGATGCCGGCCGCGACGGCCGAGAACGGATCGACGTGCGAGGATCCGACGCCGCGCACCGCGCTCGTCGAGCAGTTCTGCTCGTGGTCGGCGTGCAGGATGAAGAGCACCTCGAGTGCCCGTGTCATGACGGGATTCGCCTGATACTTCGGCTCCGTCATCCGCGCAACCATCGACAGCATGTTCTCCGTGTACGAGAGCTCGTTGTCCGGGTACACGGCCGGCAGGCCCTTCACATGCCGGTACGAGAACGCCGCCAGCGTCGGCACCTTCGCTAGCAGGCGCACGACCGAGATGTAGCGCTCCGACGGGTTGAAGATGTCGCGCGCCGTCGGATAGAACGATGACAGCGCCGCCACGCTGCTGCACAGCATCGACATCGGATGCGCATCATAGCGAAAGCCCTCGAGGAACTTCCGAATGTTCTCGTGGACGTACGTGTGGAACGTGATGTCGTGCACCCACTTGTCGTATTCCGCGCGGTTCGGCAGCTCGCCGTTCCGGAGGAGGTAGACGACCTCGAGAAACGTCGCACTCTCCGCGAGTTGCTCGATCGGGTACCCACGGTAGCGCAGGATTCCCTTGTCGCCGTCAATGTAGGTGATGGCGCTGCGACACGACGCTGTATTCATGAACGCCGGATCGTATGTCATCATCCCGAAATCATCCTCGGCCTTCGTGATCGCGCGGAGGTCGAGCGCACGGATCGTCTCATCCGTGATCGGCACGGTATAGCTGCGGCCGGTGCGGCTGTCCCGGATCTCGAGCGTGCCTTCCTCGTTGGACGGTGCCTTCGATGCCGCCGTCGCTCCGGTATCTGTCTTCGTCATCCAGCGTCTCCAGTTGTCCCCGCGCACGCGTGACCGATCGCGAAGAGTGTGTCGGCAAGCCGCATGCTGCGGGCCGTGACGGTTCGCGCGCGCACAGGATGTCGCGCGGACCTAGGCATTCGGCGTCGCACAAATGTAGCCTTAGAGCGCCTTGAGCGGCATTAGCCGCCCAATGCCTACTCCGAGCCAGGCTCCGTTCCGCACAAACCCGTTCGCTCCGACCGATGAGCCCCACACTCCTGCAACTCCTGCTCGCCGCGCTCGCTGCCGGTGCGGGCGGGGCCGTCAACGCAATCGCCGGGGGTGGTACGCTCATAACCTTTCCGACGCTGCTCGCCCTCGGCGTTCCCCCGATCGTCGCCAACGCGACGAGCACCGTCGCTCTCTGGCCGGGGACCGTGGGGAGCATGTGGGGATACCGCCGCGAGTTGGAAGGAGCACGGGCATGGGCGGTGCGGTTCGCCATCCCGAGCCTCGCCGGCGGCATGGTGGGAGCCCTGCTGCTGCTCCGCACGTCGAGCGAGCGCTTCTCGACGCTGGTGCCGTTCCTCGTGCTCGGGGCGACCGGCCTGTTCATCGTACAGGGGCCTCTCACGGCATTCCTCAGGGCGCGGCGAGCCCTGGCGTCAACGGCCGAGCTTCCTGTGACGCAATCGTCCGGGACCGGGCCGTCAGCCGCTTCCGGCGCTACGGCCCTCGCACCGCCCGCGGTACCGCTCCTTGTCTACCAGTTCCTTGTCTCGATTTATGGCGGCTACTTCGGGGCGGGGATGGGGATCCTGATGCTGGCCGCGCTCGGCTTCATGGGGCTGGTCAACATACACCAGATGAACGGCCTCAAGAACTGGGGCGGCACGTGCATCAACATCGTCGCCGTCGCGATCTTCGCCGCGAGCGGAGTGGTGAACTGGCCGATCGCCATGGCCATGGCGGCGGGGGCGGCCGCAGGCGGGTATGCGGGGTCGGGGCTCGCTCAGCGTATTGCCCAGCGCACCGTCCGACGGCTAATCATCGCCATCGGTCTCTCGAGCGGAATCTGGCTGCTGGTGGATCAGCTGTAGGGAGCGCGCGCTGCCAGCCGGAGGTGCGTTGGGACGGTCACGCAGCGGGGCCCGACCGCGCGGCCGGCACGCACGTGGGTCCAGCGCT
>JBGTMW010000113.1:0-2658 GCA_041743365.1 Gemmatimonadaceae bacterium | reverse complement strand
TTCAATCGTTCTTCCATCGTTGTTGATCCTGGTGTTGATCCTGGTGTTGATCCTGGTGTTGATCCTGGTGTTGATCCTGGTGTTGATCCCGGTGTTCGCGTCTGGCATCGGAGGATCCAAACCCGGACGATCCGAAACCGCTATCACAATGTCGCTGCCAGCCCGCTAGCCTCCGAAGATCGACGTCAGGATCCTGAGCTGAAGGATGTCCTGCGACCACTTCGGCTGGTTGCCACCCGACCCGCGGATCGTGCGCGTGTGCAGGTACGAAATCTCGATCGGCCACCTCGACCGTCCCTCCATGGCCGCCTGCTGGAGCGAGAAGCTGAAACCGAATCCCGAGCGGTGCTCGGTGGCCTCCGTCTCCGCCTGGAGCGTCGCGGCGTCGAGATCGAGTTCGCCGATCCCTGTCACTGCGTCAGGGATGGTGAAGCGACCCGAGTATCGATCCTCGCCTTTCCGTCGGAGCAGGTAGTGACCCACGATGGAGAAGTGCTCGCTGACCGCGAAGCGCGGAACGGCCTCGAACGAGATGATGTCGCCGAGATCGCGATCGACCTCCTGCAGCCTGTATGCGGCAGGAAAGGCGTCCCCCGGCGCATCGGTGATCCGGACATTGAATCGATCGGGCAGCTGGATCGTGTAGCGCGCACGCAGGGAGGCGGTGACTCGGCGCGCGAGCATGACGTCGAGAGTGGTCCGCACCTCGACATCGTTCTGGCCGTCGCCCGTGGGGACATCGAAGAAGTCGTCAGGGTCGTCTTCGCGGCCGGTGGCAAGGCGGAACGCGGCGCCGACAGCGCTTCGAACGCCGAAGCGCGCTCCGGTTTCACGGAAGGAGTCGAACAGGAGAAGCTTCGCGGATACCTCGACATCGCCGACGCTGATTCTCTGGACGGACTCGATCGGGTTCGCCGCGACGCCGAACCGCGAGTCCGGATCCGTGAAGATGGCCTGCGCCTGTCCGGCGGCGATCGGCGTTTGCGCAGCGAAGGGGCGGGCAGCGATGGGATCCGCGTCGCCGGGTGAGAGCGCGAGAAATGTCCGGTATGCCGAGTTGTAGTCGGCTGCGTGCTGGTCCACGAGGGCCTGCGCAATGGATGCGGCGCGAGGCACGAGCAGGGATGGCGAGGTGACTGTATCGCTCCCGTAGACCGCATCGACCTGGTCGCGAAATCCGCGTGACTCGACTATCAGCGCTTCCGCCGCGGCGCGATTCGCCTCGAGCTGCGGGCAGTTTCCCGAAGCGGGGTTCGACGCGCAGAAATCGAGAGCCGCGCGCAGCGACGCTGCCGCCTGGGTCACCTGGTCGCGGAACGCCGTGTTGGTCGTCAGTGCGATACCGGGAACGAGCGCCGGGTTGAAGCCGACGTTCCCCTCGACGCGGGCGGGATTGAAGTCGAATCGGACCTGGTTCCTCGTCTTCACGTACGGCACGGTGACGCCGATCATGAAGCGACTGGTGACTCCGACATCCAGCGAGATCGGCACCGTCGTCGAGCTGACCTCGGAGCTGATCACCGGACGTCCGAGCGACAGCATGTAGGCGGGGATGCCGCTGAGATCGCGGATGCGCTGCTCGATCCCCGCGAGCCCGGGGAGCTGGGCGGTGCCCAGGCTCTCGATGCTGTAATCCACCGCGAGCGGCTCGAGACTTCCGTCACGCCGGCCCGGTGTACCGAGTCCGTATCGCTGCTCGGTGCGCGCGACTCCGAAGATCCCCTCGATGCGCAGCATTCCGGGTCGCAGCACCGTCGCGTCGTCGAGGACGCTCGGCGCCACCTGCGCTCGTGCGGAGAAGGGGAGCCATGCCACAGCGGCCACTGCCGACGTGCGGAGAAGGCGGTTACGCCAGGCTGTTACGGAGCTCCGCACAAATGCGATAACGTCTTGTGGCGAAAGAAGAAAGCCGGACCGGGCAGTCGTTGACGAGCGCGGCGGAGGTTACCATCCTTCTCCCGCACTGTCAACGCCGAAACACCATCGTGAACATCATCGCGCCGCCCCGCATTCCCTGGCAGATCACGGGCAACCATTGGCTCGCCCTCCCGTGCATTCATCCAGCGGATGGCGCGCTTCACGCTCTCGGCATCGTGCATCGCGGCGCGCGCGCCGCGATCGAGATATCCGGGAGCCCCGACTTCCTGAGCGGCAATGAGCCGCCCCTTCTCCGGCCGACGATAACCCTCGATGGCCGCACACGCGCGCTTGGGGCCGAAGGGATGGCGTGGGAGAGGGTGCTCGAATGGATCCCGGCCTTCAGCTGTCCCGTCGAGAGCCTCACGGTGCGTGGGACGATCTTCGCGCCTCACGGCCGCGACGCCGACATGCCCGGCGCGGTGTATCTGCTCGCGATCGACAACCGCGGCGCCGAAACCGTCACCGTCGGTGCATCGCTGGAAGGGACGCTTGGTCATCGCCAGCAACGCGTGCGCAGCGCGCGGCCCTTCGATGATGCCCATCGGGCGACGCGAGGCGAGGAGGGCGTCCTGGTGCTGGAGGGCGCCGCACTTCCCGGTCTCGTGGCGCTCGCCCTCAGTGCCGATTCGGATTCCGTCATCGAGATCGGCGATAGCCCGCAGCCGAAATTCGCGGTGCGGCGCGAGCTCACGATCGAGGCCGGAGGGCGCGCACACTGCGCCTTCTACATCGCCGCGG
>JBGTMW010000112.1:0-4753 GCA_041743365.1 Gemmatimonadaceae bacterium | reverse complement strand
GGCTCCGATCAGCACGGAATGTTCGGCTCGGCGCTGGCGCGCGCCGGATCGGAGCTGCTCGTGGGCGCGCCCTTCACCGGCGGAGCCGCTGGCGCAATGCATGTGTGGCGGCTCGATGGCTCGGTGTGGAAGGAGGCGGAGGCCCTGACCACGCCAGGTCAGGGAATGGGCGTGGGGCTCGGCGCGGCGGTCTCGGCCGAGGGTCGCATCGCCATCGCCGGTGCTCCCATGGGCGACTTCTTCGAGGGCGTGGGTTACGTGTACGCGAGGGACGCGGCGACCGGTGAATGGCGGCCGGACGGGAGGATTCACGAGAAGGCTTCACCTGCGCTCACGGCGGTCACTGGCAATGAGGTCCGCTGCGACTCGGCCGGTAAGGCCGGCGGCTTCGCATGTCGGGAAGCGGACCTCGTGTCGTTCGTGCCCGTGAGCGCGCTGGGTGGAAAGCGCGGCATAATGCTCAACGACATCTGGGGTTGGTCCGACCCCGAGACCGGGCGCGAGTACGCGCTCGTGGGCAGGCTCGATGGCATGGCGATCGTCGACGTCACGAACCCCGCGCAGCCGGTGTATATGGGCGAGCTGCCGCTGCACGAAGGCGCTTCGCCGAACATGTGGCGCGACATCAAGGTGTACAGGAACCACGCCTTCATCGTCGCCGACGGCGCAGGACCCCACGGCGTCCAGGTCCTCGACCTGACCCAGCTGCGCAGCCTCACGAACACCCCGGTGACATTTACCGAGACGGCGCACTACGACCGCATCGCGAGCGCCCACAACATCGTGATCGACACTACGTCCGGATTCGCGTACACGGTGGGCAACAGCATGGGGGGCGAGACGTGCGGAGGGGCGCTGCACATGATCGACATCCGCGATCCGAAAAAGCCAGCGTTCGCCGGTTGCTTCGCCGATCCCGCCACGGGAAACGCGCGAACGGGCTACACGCACGATTCGCAGTGCGTCGTCTACCATGGTCCCGACGCTCAGTACCGGGGGCGCCAGATCTGCTTCAACTCATCGGAGACCGCGGTCGGCATCGCCGATGTCACCGACAAGCGGAATCCGAAGCGCATCTCATCCGCGTCGTATCCCAACGTGGCGTACGCGCACCAGGGGTGGCTCTCCGACGACCACCGCTTCTTCTTCCTGAACGATGAGGGGGATGAGATCTCCGGGACCGCGAAGTCGACGCGCACGCTGGTGTTCGATGTGGCCGACCTCGATGATCCCGTGGTCGCGAAGGAGTTCTTCGGCACGACGCCGGCGAGCGACCACAATCTCTATGTGCGCGATCGATACATGTATCAGTCGAACTACGTGGCCGGTCTCCGCATAATCGATGTCCAGGATCCGACGAACCCGGTGGAGGTCGGCTTCTTCGACACCGTTCCGTTCGGAAAGGACCAGGCCGGCTTCGCGGGAAGCTGGAGCAACTACCCGTACTTCAGGAACGGTCTGGTGGCGGTGACGAGCATGAGGGAAGGGCTGTTCCTGATCCGCTTCAGGAAGGGCGCGACGATCGTTCCGTGACATTGCAGCGACACCCTGGCCCGACCCGCGCGGCAGGCCTGCGGGTCGGGGCGGTCCGGGCCATCTTCGCGATGCCGCTCGCAGTCATCGCCGTGAGCTGCTCGCGCCATGGCCCCCGTGGCGGTCCGGTGCCAGTGCTGGACCGGCCGCATCAAGCATTCGTGCGCGTAATCGCGCCCTTCATGGTCACCGACTCGACCGGACGCGCGCTGGAGCTCGCGTTTCACGGCGGCTTCAACGTCCCACGCCCGCAGCTCATCGACATCGACGGCGATGGCGTGCTGGATCTTTTCGTCCAGGAAGAGACGGGGAGCGTCAGCCTGTTCAAGGGGCATGGGATGGTAGCCGGCCTTCCACGATTCACACTGCATTCGCTCCGGTTCGCCGAGCTCGATGTGGGCGAATGGTACCGGTTCGCCGATGTCGATCTCGACGGTGATCTCGACCTCCTCACCGAGCGACCGTACAGCTACATTCGCTACTACCGAAACGAGGGAACCGCTGACGGTACGCGGTTCGTCCTCGCTGCGGATTCACTGCGAGATGTCGAGGGACGCGCGATCTTCTCCGATCGGCAGAACATCCCGCAGCTCGCCGATCTCGACTGCAACGGGCGCGTCGACCTCTTGCTCGGCCAGCTCGATGGAACGGTCTCGCGGTACGAAGCGGTCGCACCTTCGGGCGGCGGTGCTCCGCGGTTCGAGCTCGTGAGCAGCGAGTTCGAGGGGATCAGGATCATCGGACAGGGCGCGGTTCGGAACGATGCCTCCATCGGGCCCGGTTCGGTCAGCTCCCGGAAAGTTGAAGTCCATCGCATCAACGGGCTTTCGGGTTCGCCCTCGAGGAACGTCGACGAACAGGCGACCATGTACGGGAATCGCCCTACGCGACACGGCGCGAACACCATGGCGCTCGCCGATCATGACGGCGACGGGGACCTCGACCTTTTCTGGGGAGACTACTTCGAGCCCGGGCTGCTCCTGATCCAGAACGCCGGGCGTTGCGGCGCGCCCAACTTCCGGTCGCCGCCGATCCAGTTTCCGGTGGCCAACCCGATCCTCACCTCGGGCTACAACGCCCCGACGTTCGGGGACATCGACGGAGACGGACGCGTGGATCTCGTAATGGGCGTTCTCGGGGGCGCGTACAATCCCATTCGCACGTCGGTCGAGAACCTCTACTACGTCCATCGAAGTTCGGACGACGGCTGGAGGGTCGCGACGAAGCAGCTCCTTCCCGTGCTCGACGTGGGCAGCGAGAGCATCCCATCGCTCGTGGACATCGATGGCGATGGCGATCTCGACCTGCTCGTGAGCAACAAGATCGATCCATCCGACCAGACGACGTCGCGCATCTACCATTTCGAGAACACCGGGACCAGGAGTGCACCGTCGCTGCGCCTGCGAGGTGCGCTGCCATTCTCCGGCCGATTCCACCTCGCTCCGGCCTTCGGCGACATCGACGGCGACGGGCAGCTCGACGTCGTGGTCGGCCAGTGGGGAGCGAGTCTCGCCTGGTACCGCGGAGGGCGCGAGGGATTCTCGCTCGTCGATTCGACCTTCATCACCATCACTCGCGGGAGCAACACCACGCCGACGCTCGGGGACCTCGACGGCGATGGCGATCTCGATCTCATCGTCGGTGAGGCATCAGGCGCGCTGAATTACTATCGCAACGACGGCGGGCCGGGCGCGCCGCGGTTCGTTCTCGTGAGCGACGAATGGGAGGGCATCAGGGTCGGCAGGCGGAGCTCCCCCCATCTCGTGGACCTCGATGGCGATGGCGACCTCGACATGCTCGTCGGCGCCGAGGAGGGTATCGTGGCGCTCTTCCGGAACGTGGGCAGCAGGACGGTGGCGCGGTTCGAGCGGGATGAGAGCTTCGAGTTGAAAGCCTCGCCGCTGGCGGTGCCGGCCGCGGGCGACATGGACGGGGACGGGGTGCCGGAGATACTCGTTGGTGGATCTGCGGGGGGAGTGCTGTATTTCGCCGCGGAGCGGGCGGGGCGGCAGTGACGACTGGTTTGGCGCGCAGTTCAGGACCATAGCGGAGAAGAACATCATGACTTCAATCCTTGGATTGTTTCCCACCGCGGCGCTTGTCGCCGTGGCATCGCTTGTCAGCTCCGCGGCAGCGCTTCACGGTTCGGTTCCCGAGACGGTCCCGGAGCGCGTGGCTGCTGCGCTCGGGGGATACGGGGGCGCGCTCGTCATCGGCGACGGCGAGATCATCGTCGGCGAGCCGAATAACAACCTCCGTCCCGGCATGGTCTACGTGTACCGGAGAACGGCAGGAGCGTGGCGGGAAACCGCCGTTCTCACCGCGCCCGGCGCGCGCGTCGGTGATGGGTTCGGCGCTACCCTCGCGATGAGCGGGGCGACGCTGTACGTAGCGTCTCGCGGCGGTACCGTGCATGTCTTCCGAAAGACAGGCACGACCTGGCGCGCCGGTGAAACGGTGGCAGGTCCCGAATCCGCTCCTCCTGGATTCGGCGTCGCCATCGCCGCGTCGGGGGACTGGCTGCTCGTCGGAGCGCCCGGCTCGGCGGCCGGCGGTCGAGGAGGCGGTGGAGGTCCCGGCATTCCAGGAGCCGTCTTCGCATACCGGCGCGGTACGGGAGGTCAGTGGTCGCAGCCGCAGCGGCTCGCTGCGCCTGATTCGTTGGCGGCGGGGGCGTTTTTCGGCATCGCGATCGGCATCGCCCATGGGCGCGCGCTGATTGGAGCGAGCGGAACCTCCGAGCGCGCGGGGATGGTGCATTCATTCCGGCTCGACTCTGCCTCGGGTCAGTGGACGAGCACGGGCTCGCTCCAGGCCCGGGGGCTTCAGGCGACCGAGGCGTTCGGCAGCAGCATCGTGATCCAGGACGACGTCGCCGCGATCGGGGCGCCGGGCCATGGTGGCGGCTACGGCGCTGTCTTCTTCTTCCGCAGGTCCCCCGATAGTGAAAGCTGGCTCGAGCAATCGCGGCTCGTGGCCTTCAACGGCGGAAGACAGGATCGCTTCGGATCGGCGCTCGCGGCAGATGGCGGCGAGATGTGGGTCGGAGCTCCGAACGCAGCCGGGACCGGCGCAGCCTTCTCCTTCCGCGGCGCCGGGCTCGCGACGGCGCCGATGGTAGGCGGAGGTCGCGGTGGCCGCGGCGGCGGGCCGAGCGTCTCAGCACCATTCGCCAGCGGTCGCATGCTCACCGGATCGGAGATCGAGGCGCGCGCCGCGT
>JBGTMW010000111.1:0-3963 GCA_041743365.1 Gemmatimonadaceae bacterium | reverse complement strand
ACCCGAGTCTCGATGAGGTGTTTCTCGCACTCACCGGCCGTACTGCCGAGGCCGTGGCGCAGGAGGCGGCCCGATGAGCGCCGGCGTGCTTCCCTCCCGCGAGGTCCTTCCCTCCGGCGAGCGAGCCGAAGAGCTGCTCTCCATCCGTCCGCGCCCGCGTCCCGCGTCGGCGCTGTCGGCGGTGACGACGCTCGCATGGCGCGCGCTGCTCAAGATCAAGCACGTGCCCTTCCAGCTCTTCGACGTGACCGTGACGCCGATCATGTTCACCCTGCTCTTCACCTTCATCTTCGGCGGCGCGCTCGCAGGTACGCCGCGCGAGTACATCCAGTTCCTGCTGCCGGGCGTGCTGGTGCAGACGATCATCTTCATCACCGTCTACACCGGGGTCGGCCTGAACACCGACATCCAGAAGGGACTGTACGACCGCTTCCGCTCGCTCCCGATGTGGCAGCCCGCTCCGCTCTTCGGCGCGCTCGCGGGCGACCTGTTCCGCTACTCTGTCGCGGCGGCGCTGATCATCATCGTCGGACTAATACTCGGCTTCCGCCCGCAGGGAGGGGTCGTGGGCGTGCTCCTCGCCCTCGTGCTGGTGCTCGTGTTCTGCTTCGCGCTGTCGTGGCTGTGGATCATCGTCGGCATGAAGGTTCGCACCGCCGAGTCGGTGATGACGACGAGCTTCGTCTTCCTCATGCCGCTCACCTTCGCGAGCAACATCTTCGTGGACCTTTCGACGATGCCCGGGTGGCTTCAGGCGGTGGTGGGACGCAACCCGGTCACGCACCTCACGAGCGCTTCGCGTGCACTCATGCATGGTCGCCCCGCGGCGACGGATGTGATGTTGGTGCTGGCGTCGTCCGCGGTGATCGTGCTCGTCGCGGCGCCCATCGCCATGCGGTTGTATCGGAAGGAGCGATGATCGGCATCGGGATGGACTGATGCGGCCCAAACGCCAGGAGCGATACATGATGGACGAAATGGGAATCTTCAGGACGACGGCCGACGGCCGGGTTCTCGAGCGCGACGTCGGGGAGTAGCCGAGGCGCGCGAAGGTTCGAGGGGAGTCGAGGGCGAACTCCTGGTTTGAGCTCGGGAGAGCGGGGGGTCTCCAGGGTGGGGTATGGCAGAATTGCCATACAGCTCCCCCGGAAGACCATCAAGGCTCCACTGGCTCCGGAAATGCCGAGCGCGCCCGCAGCGATTTGCTGCAGCACATCGGGGACGCGCATCGCGCCGCCGTCGCCGCACGCGGCGGGCCCAGGCGCGGCAGCCGGCCGTCCTATTGACTACCTTGCGTTAGTCGCCGGCACCGCTCGGTGCCGGCCGCTAAACCATCGAGGAGTCAGAACATGCAAACCGTCGATGGCGGATGGCAGCAGCGATTGCGGCGTGCTGCGATGGGAGCCCTCGCTCTCCTCGGCCTCACCGCGCTCGGTCATGGCGCACCTGCGCAGGTTCGTCCGATCGTGTACGTCGTTCCGATCGGGGGCATGATCGATCTCGGACTCGCCCCCTTTCTCCGTCGCGTACTCGACCAGGCGGCGAGTGACCGGGCCGCGGCCGTCATCCTGGAGATCAACACCTTCGGCGGGCGCCTCGATGCCGCCGTCGCCATGCGCGACGCGCTGCTCTCATCCTCCGTGCCGACGGTCGCGTTCATCAACCGCCGGGCGATCTCCGCCGGGGCGCTGATCAGCCTCGCGGCCGAACGAATAGCCATTGCCGACGGCGGAACGATCGGCGCCGCGACGCCCGTGCAGGTCGGTGCGCCCGGGGAGGAAGCCCGCCCAACCGACGAGAAATCGGTGTCGTACGTGCGCAAGGAGTTCCGCGCCACGGCGGAGAGCAGGAACCGTCCACCGCTGGTCGCGGAAGCGATGGTTGACGAGGACGTCGAGATTCCGGGACTCATCGAGAAGGGGAAGCTGCTGACGCTCACGACCACGGAGGCGCTGGCGCAGCGCGTCGCCGACTTCCGCGCCAACAGCCTGGAAGCGGTGCTCGAGCAGATCGAGCTTTCCGGAGCCGAGGTCCGGCGAACGTCCACGAACTGGGCCGAGCGCGTGGTACGGCTCATCACCAATCCGATCCTCGCCTCGCTCCTGCTCTCGGTGGCGATGTTGGGGATCTTCATGGAGGTTCGAACGCCGGGTTTCGGCGTGGCCGGCGCGCTCGGTATCGGCAGCCTCGCGCTCGTGCTCGGCGGACACTGGATCGTGGAGCTGGCGGGCTGGGAGGAGCTGATTCTGATCGCGGCGGGCGCCGCGCTTCTCGCCGTCGAGATCCTGGTGATTCCCGGGTTCGGGATCTTCGGCGTGGCCGGAATCGCCGCGCTGCTCGCGGGCCTCACGCTCAGCTTCGTCGGCGCCGGAGCGACGGCCGGCGTCATCGGCAACGCGGCTGGGCGGGTCGCCATATCCATGATCGGCGCGGTCGTCGCCAGCGTCCTGCTGCTGCGGTTCCTGCCTCATCTCCCCTTTGGCCGGCAGCTCACCCTGGAGACGAGGCTCGATGCGGAAGGAGGCTACGCCTCGCCGCCGGAGCGCGACGACCAGTGGCTCGGTCGCGCCGGCACGACAACATCGCCGCTCCGCCCCGCCGGTTTCGCCGACATCGACGGTGAGCGCGTCGATGTCGTCTCCGATGGCGAGATGATCGAGCCGGGAGCGGCGGTCATCGTAACGCGCATCGATGGCAACCGCATCGTCGTCCGAAGGCACCGGACATCACCTTAGAGGAAGCTAAAACATGCCCGAAATAATCGGAGGCGGGATCGGCCTGCTGATCCTGGCGGTCCTGGGGCTGGGGATCGTCCTGTATCTCGTACCGATCCCGCTGTGGATCGCCGCCTGGGCGTCTGGCGCGTACGTCGGCCTTCCCACGCTCGTCGGCATGCGCCTGCGACGCGTGCCCCCGGGAACGGTCATCAACGCCCGCATCAGCGCCGTGAAGGCGGGGCTGGATATCCCGCTCAACGACCTCGAGGCTCACTTCCTTGCCGGCGGCAACGTCGTGCGAGTCGTCACCGCCCTCATCTCGGCCGACAAGGCCAACATCCCGCTCCCCTTCAAGCGCGCGGCGGCGATCGACCTGGCCGGCCGCGACATCGTCGAGGCGGTGAAGATGTCGGTGATCCCGAAAGTCATCGAGACACCGAGAATCGCCGCAATCGCGAAGAACGGCATCCAGCTCATCGCGGTGTCACGTGTGACGGTGCGCACCAACATCGACCGCCTCGTGGGCGGCGCGGGCGAGGAGACCGTGATCGCGCGCGTCGGCGAAGGGATGGTCAGCACCATCGGCTCGTCCGACACCCACAAGGACGTGCTCGAGAATCCCGATTTCATCTCGAAGCACATCCTCAGCAAGGGTCTCGACGCGGGAACTGCGTACGAGATCCTGTCGATCGACATCGCGGATGTGGACGTCGGCGAGAACATCGGCGCGAAGCTCCAGATCGACCAGGCGAACGCCGACAAGCAGATCGCGCAGGCGAAGGCCGAGGAGCGACGCGCCATGGCGGTGGCGCTCGAGCAGGAGATGCGCGCCCGTGTCGTGGAAGCGGAGGCGGAAGTCCCGCGCGCAATGGCCGAGGCGTTCCGCGCGGGCAACCTCGGGATCATGGATTACTACCGTATGAAGAACGTCCAGGCCGACACCGGAATGCGCGATTCGATCGCAAACACCGACGCGGAGCCTGGTCCGCGCCGGCAATCTTGAGGGACGGGGACGATGGGCGACCTGACCTTCCAGCAGCTGATCGTCTACGGAGTGGTGATCCTGGGGATCATCAACCTCGTGCTCGACCAGATTCGCAAAGGCGGCGGCGGTGCGGCGCCGGAAGAGCAGCAGGCGGAGGAGCGGGAGGCGGAGGAGCGGGAGGCGGAGGCATCGGTGGGCACAGCCGAGGAGATGCTCCCGCCGGAGTGGAGGCAGGCACCAGCGGCGGAGCGACCGCGAACG
>JBGTMW010000110.1:0-4573 GCA_041743365.1 Gemmatimonadaceae bacterium | reverse complement strand
GAGTCGATGACGGTGTCGCCCTTCCCTTCACCGACGAACACACGCATCTGCCGGGAGTAGCCGTCGCCGTCCAGATCCTCGGCGGGATCCTCGTCCAGCAGGCCGTCGCCATCGGAATCGTGTGGACGCACGCTGCTGCGGTTGGTCTGTGCGGTCAGCCGATAGAGATCCGAGCCGTCGGGATTGTTCAGTGGGCGGACGTAGAGCGCCTTCTCATCCAGCAGCTTCTTCACGTCGGGATCCCGGGCGTAGTTCTCGAGCACGTACCAGGCGAGATAGAACGCGGACTCGGTCGCCGTGATCTCGCCCGAGTGACGCCCTCCCTCGAAGAACGCAGCGGGCTTGTCCGTGTCCCGCCCGGTCGCCTTGTTGGTGATGGTCAGCTGCCAGATCGCCCGACCTCCGAAGCTCTCTCCGACCTGATAAAGGTCCACGAGATTCGGATGATCGGCCGCCCACTTCCGCATCCACCACTCGATCTCCTTCGACGTGTGGTAGTGCTTGAAGTCCATCTGCCCCTCTACCAGCGGCCGCGTTTCGGGATAGTTGGTGAGGGGGAATGCGCTCGGGCCGGCCCGGGTGCCAGCAACCACGAGGACCCTGGTCGTAGTGTCCGGGGCCGCCGCGTTCGCTCCTCCTCGTCCACCCCTCCCTCCGCCGCGGCCCTGGGCCAGTGCGTCGGACGGGGCGAGGCACGAAATTGAGAGGAGGGAGAGGGCGAATGCGGGGCGGCGGAGGTTGATCGAGACCATGCGGAATGGGGTCGTGCGCGGCGTCGGACGCCGCACAATGGCTGGGGGCTCGCAGACCGCGCTCGGAAGGCGAGATGTGGTAGGGATCACGGAGATCCCACATCTTGGCTCCAAATGCCGCTCCGGGCAAGCGATTTGTTCTCGATTCTCGAGTGTTTCCTCCACCAGGTGCGAGTCGAAAATGCGGGGACGCGGTGGAACGGGCGATGAGCCGGTTGCCGAGGCGACGGGCAGCGACGTACGGCTCGACAAGTGGCTGTGGGCGGCGCGCTTTTACAAGACGCGCTCGCTTGCCGCCGAGGCGATCGTCGGGGGGAAGGTTCAGCTCAACGACGAAAAGGTGAAGCGCGCCAGGACAGTTCAGGTGGGCGACGAAGTCCGGATCCGCAACGGCGCATATGAGACGGTGGTGAGGGTGCGCGCGCTTTCGGGCCGCCGCGGCTCGGCGACCATCGCCGCGACGCTATACGAGGAAACTCCGGAGAGCCGGGCAGCCCGCGAGACGCTCGCGGTGCAGATGCGCAGCCTGCCCGGCGCCCACGACGCCGGCAGGCCGAGCAAGAAGGATCGCCGTGAGATCGCGCGCCTCCGCGACCAGATCGAGTGACATGATCGGAAGCAGGTTTCTGATGACTGATCACCGACGACTGATGACTGTCCACTCCGTTTCCAGCTCGCTCCCCCATAGGCAGCGTGAGCGGGAAACGGAGTTGACGGTTGTCAGTCATCGGTCATCAGTCGACAGCGGCCTACCCGAACCGAGATCGGGGCGCATCTCTCGGCTGACTTCGACCGAAACGGGCCTTGTCAGTTAGGAGGCAGAAATGATCGGAGATAGGGACGCTCACTTCGCGAGCGCGCGCAGCGTGTCGGCATCGAGGTGGTGCCCGCCATCGAAGGTGTGCAGCACGTACTGGAGCCCGAGTCGCGCGAGACGATCGAGCTCGGCGGGAAGCGCCTGCTGTGCCGCGTCGTCGCGCGCTCCCACCACGATCGAGACCCGCCTGAGCCGGACGATGGCTTCGGCACCCGCACCAATGTCGATTTCCGGGGGGAGTGGCGATGCCCACAGGATCAGGTGGTCAGGGGCGGTGCGACCATGGACGGCCCAGCGCGCGACCGTCGCCGCGCCCTGCGAGAAACCGAGCGCGGTGATCGTCACCCTTTCGCGATCGACGTGCGCGAGGAGCGTGTCGCAAAGAGTGTCGATGTATCCGACGTAATCGCTGATTTCCGTGAGTCGGTCCTCTCGGGTCATCCACGTTGCACCGACCTTCGCGTCGGGGCCGTGACGTCCCGGCTTCGACTCGATGTAGAACCGATTGAGCGCTTCCGGGGCCACGATCAGTCGGGTACCATCGTCGAGCGGAACCAGGTGGCGCATGAACCGGCCCGCGAGCTGCGCGTAGCCATGGCAGGCTATCCAGAGATGCGCCGCACTTCCGTCGAGGGGGCCGAGGGTATGGTAGCGGGCGGTTCGGCGGACGGTGATGTGGTGCTCCTGCATTGGGTCGTTCGCTCCTGAAAGTGTGGCGCTGCGCATGGCACGACTGCACGATAACTTCCCGCGGTCGGCGTGAGGAGCGACCCCGAGTGAGGGACGAGTAAATGGTGAACGTTAGAAGACTCGTTCCATCGCGAACGGATCTTCGGGAGATGCTGCGGCTCGCGCTGCCCATAGTCGTCGTCCAGGTGGGGCTGATGGCGATGGGCACGGTGGACACCATCATGGTGGGTCACCTCTCCGCCGCGGCGCTCGCCGCAGTCGCCCTCGGGAACCTCTGCTTCTTCCTGATGGTCGTCTTCGGGATGGGCGGTCTGCTCGCGCTGGATCCGGTCATCGCGCAGGCTGTGGGCGCGGGGGACGAGCCCGCGGTCGCGCGCGGGATGCAGCGGGGGATCCTGCTCGCGCTGGTCGTGACCGTCCCGACATCCATCCTCCTGCTCCCGGCGGTCCCCCTCCTGACGGTGCTTCAGCAGCCGGTCGAGATAGTTCCGACGGCGGCGCGCTACGTGTGGGCATCCATCCCCGGGGTCTTTCCGTTCTTCGCGTTCATCGTTCTGCGTCAGAGCCTCCAGGCAATGGGGCGGCTGCGGCCGATCGTGATAACGATCGTGGTCGCCAATCTCTTCAACGCGCTGCTGAACTGGATCCTCATCTTCGGCAAGCTCGGCGTGCCGCAGCTGGGCGCGGTGGGCGCCGGAGTCGCCTCGAGCATCAGCCGCTGGTTCCTCGCGGCGTTGATGATCGCTCTCGGCTGGCCGGTGTTGCGCGCGCACCTCGTCCCCTTCCGGCGCGAGACACTGCATCTCGCGCCGCTCCTGCGAATGGCGGCCCTCGGGGTTCCGATCGGGCTCCAGTACGCGCTCGAGATGGGAGCGTTCATGGTCGTGGCGCTGCTGATGGGATGGATCGGCACGACGCAGATGGCGGCGCACCAGGTGGCGATCAATCTCGCCGCGCTGACCTTCATGGTTCCGCTCGGCGTTTCCGGAGCGGCAGCGGTGCTGGTGGGCCGGGCCGTGGGACGCGGGGATCCGATGGGCGCGAGGCGCGCCGCGGGTGCGGCGCTGATGGTCGGCACGGGCGTGATGTGCATCAGCGCACTTGTGTTCCTCGCGATACCCGGTTTCCTCGCGCGCGTTTACACGATCGACGCGGGGGTGATCGCGATAGCGTCTGTGCTCATCCCGATCGCCGGGGTCTTCCAGGTCTTCGATGGCCTTCAGGTGGTGTCGATCGGCGTGCTGCGCGGGGTGGGAGACACTCGCAGTCCAATGATCATTGCAGCCATCGGCTATTGGCTCGTGGGTCTGCCGGTGAGCGCGTACCTCGGGCTTCGAGCAGGGATGGGCGCGGAGGGGCTCTGGTGGGGGCTGGTCGTGGGGCTCGCGGCGGTCTCGGTGACGCTGCTCGTGCGCGTAGGCATGCGGATGAGCCGCGAGCTGGAGCGGGTGGTGATCGACGACGTCAGGGGCGGGGGGCAAGTGGCGGTCACGGAAGGCGAGGAGGCGCGGGTGACGGTGCGGGGCTGACGG
Source organism: Gemmatimonadaceae bacterium (assembly GCA_041743365.1). GTDB lineage: Bacteria > Gemmatimonadota > Gemmatimonadetes > Gemmatimonadales > Gemmatimonadaceae > JANPKQ01. The sequence continues at coordinate 782 of JBGTMW010000110.1, read as the reverse complement.
CGTTTACGGCGTCAACGGCGTTCACGGCGTCAAGGGCGTTGAGGGCGGCATCGGTTAGAACAGAACGGCGTTAGGGGTACGTCTGCGACCTCGTTAAACAGACAACGGCGTTAAACAGTCAACGCCGTTCACGGTTTAACGCCGTTGACTCTTTAACGAGGTTGACTGTTTAACGACCCTCCAGACGTACCTATAACGCCGTTCTGTTCTAACCGATGCCGCCGTGAACGCCGTTGACGCCGTGAACGCCCTTGACGGCGTTGGCGACGTCGATTGTCCGCCTCCGGGATTCGTCGTGCCGGATGCGGACACCGGCAGGACTGCCCAATCCAGCCAACGCGTTGTCGCACCGGACGTTGGGCGGCGCGAGAGGCTGGCATGAATCGTCCCTTTCCGCATCGGGTCGAAGCGCGGCTCCGATCGGGAACGTCCCGAACGGCCTGCTTCACCCGACACGACATCGAGCAGACATGGGCACCATCCTCCAGGACCTGCGCATCGCGACTCGTTCCCTGCGAAAGAGTCCCGGCTTCACCACCGTCGTCGTCCTGACGCTCGCGCTGGGCATCGGGGCGAACGCCGCGATCTTCAGTGTGCTGAACGCCGTGCTGTTCAGGCCCCTCCCTTACCCGACGTCCGATCGGATCATGACGGTATGGACGAACAACGGCGTACAGGGGTGGCCCGAGGATGTGAGCTCATATCCGAACTTCGCGGACTGGCGCGCGCAGAACACGACGTTCGTCGAGTTGGCGGGATACACCGGCACCGTGCGGACGCTC
>JBGTMW010000109.1:0-2966 GCA_041743365.1 Gemmatimonadaceae bacterium | reverse complement strand
CGCGGGGCGCAGGTCCCTCGCCGACCCTCGGTTACGAGACGATCGCCAACTGGGCGCTGGGCAGCGATGACGAAGACGCATTCGTCGCGGCGGTGCTTGCCGACCAGCCGGAGCCGCCTCGCTACTTCGCAGAGATGAAGCGGATCAACAAGGTCGGCCCGCGCACCCTGCACGGCGTGTCGCGGCCCATGAAGCTGCCCGCCTCGCACCTGCGCGAGCTCATCGCGGCGGGCGCGCCGATCATCGACACCCGGAATGCAAGTAACTACGCACTCGCTCACCTGCCGGGGACGATCAACATTCCCCTCGGCAAGACCTTCACGACATGGGCGGGATGGCTCGTGTCGTACGACCAGCCCTTCTACCTGATCGCTGCCGATGCGACAGCCCATGCGATCGATGAGGCCCTTCGCGATCTCGCGATGATCGGCCTCGATCGCGTCGCAGGCTATTTCGGGGCGGACGCCGTTGCGACATCGAGCGGCGCGGCCACTCGTGTGACATCGATTCCGCAGATCACGGCAGACGAGCTCGCCTCCATGCGGGCGTCCCCCACCCGCGGAACTACCGCAGCGGACCTGGTCCTGATCGACGTCCGTGGTCGATCCGAATGGGACGCCGGCCACCTCGCGGGCGCGCGCCACATCCCGCTCGGATATCTCGCGGAGCGCGTTCGCGACATGCCGCACGGCACGCCAATCGTCGTGCAGTGCCAGGGCGGCGCTCGTTCTGCAATCGCCGCGAGCCTGCTCGAGGCGCAGGGCTTCACCTCGGTGACGAACCTCGCGGGAGGAATTGCGGCCTGGGCAGCGGCCGGGCATCCAGTGGAGCGTGAGAATTCCGCCGCACATTCGTCGCCGGACTCATCCCATCGCGCAGCATGATCGTGCACGCGCACGAGGAGCGCTTTTCCTCGCACCAGGAGAGACCTGCATGGCGAACGCGCCGCTGACCCCCGAGCTGCTCGAGCTCATCGCCGAACGATTCAAGGCGCTCTCCGAGCCAGTCCGTCTCCAGATTCTGAACGTGCTGCGCGCGGAAGAGATGACGGTGACCGAGCTCGTCGAGGAGACCGGGCTTGGCCAGGCGAACCTGTCCAAGCACCTGCAGCTGCTGCACACGCTGGGTTTCGTCACCCGGCGGAAGGATGGCCTCTACGTCTACTATGCACTCGCCAACGCCGACGTCTTCAGGCTCTGCGACATCATGTGCGGCCGCCTCGGCCAGGAGACATTGAGGCGACGCCGGGTGCTTGGCGTGAAGTGAAACCCAACAGGTCGTCCCCGGTACGCCGGACCGATGGGACCATGAGGCAGGCACCGCATCGCGGTCAACGTGCACGGCAACCACAAGGAACTCGAATGCGATTGCAGAGAACGGCGACGGCGCTCCTGCTACTCCTCACCACGCTGGCCTGTGCGCCCCAGGGCGCGGTGTCGTCATCAGTCCCGGAGCCGACGGCATCGATCCAGCAACGCGATGTGCGGAACATCATCCTGCTGATCGCGGATGGAGCCGGTGTCGGCTTGTGGACCGCTGCGTCGTACGCGAGCGACGATCTCGCGGTGAAGCGAATGCCGGTCGTCGGTCTCGTCGATACGCGCAGCGCCCTGCACAAGGTGACTGACAGCGGCGCCGGCGCGACCGTGTACGCGACCGGCCAGCGTGTGACCAACCGGACGATCAGCGTCGGGCCCGCATCAGCCTGTCCACTCCCGCGCTCCGCGGATACGACACGCGTGTGGCCGACAGGCTGCGTCCCGCTCGAAAGCTGGTTCCGCATCGCGCGTGACAGGGGCAAGGCAACCGGCATCGTGACCACCACAGCCGTGGTGGACGCGACCCCCGCTGCCATGGTCGCAAACGCACCGAGCCGCTACTGGTACGACGAGATCGCCGAGCAGTTCAGCACGGCGAGGCTGGATGTCCTGTTCGGCGGCGGGCGCCAATACTTCGCTGGATCAACGCGTCGTGATCGTCGCGACCTTCTGCGACAGATCTGCGCGCGCTCGACCTGCCTTTCCACAGCAGCCGACCTCGCGGCGTATCGTCCCGGCACGCGGCCGGTGGTCGGCTTCTTCGCCGACGGTGACATGGACGAGCTGGACACACGGCCCGTGGAACTCCCGGCCATGGTCGAAGCCGCACTCGCAAAGCTCGGGCAGGATCCCCAGGGGTTCGTCGCGTTGTTCGAGTCGGAGGCGACGGACAATTCGACACACGCGAACCTGCCACTCGAGCGCATCACCGCCGACATGCTGGAGTTCGATCGGGCCGTTGCAGTCGCCCTGGACTTCGCGGCACGAACCCCGGGGACGCTGGTGATCGTGACCGGAGATCACGAGACGGGGGGCGTATCCCTCGCTGAAACGGGCCAGGACTTCACACTTCGATATACGACGCCCGGACACACCGCCTCACTTGTCCCGCTATTCGCGTTCGGTCCGAGGTCGGAGACATTCGGTGGGTTGAAGCAGAATCACGAGATCGGACAAGCGCTCCTCGGGATCGTTAGGGCGTGGTAACGGCGTGATGCGCGGAGTCACTCCGAGCGCAATGCGACCTCGGGGGGAACACGAGTGGCGCGCCATGCGGGAACGAGGCACGCCGCGGCCGCCACCGTAATGAGCGTGACGGCCACCGCGCCAAGGATTACCGGATCCTTCGGCGAGATGTCGAAGAGCAGCGGGCCGATCCACCGGCCCGCGATGAGCGCGATCAGCGTCCCCGCGACGATGCCGAGGGCGGCAAGGCGCAGTCCCTGGCCCATGATCAGGCGAAGGATGTCCTTGACGTGCGCGCCGAGTGCGATGCGCACACCGATCTCCCGCGTTCGTTGCGTCACGTCGTAGGCGATGACGCTGTACAGTCCCAGCCCGGCGAGCACCAGCGCGAGGGCGCCGAACAGCGTGAACACCGTCGCGCCGAGTCGCCACGGCCGCATCTGCGGCTCGACGTTGTCCGAG
>JBGTMW010000108.1:0-4138 GCA_041743365.1 Gemmatimonadaceae bacterium | reverse complement strand
CCCTCGGCGCGAGTGCCCTGGCATTCACTTTGGGGCGGCGGATCGTCGCCGGCGGCGGGATCCCGGGCCGGGCGGCCCCGGCCGCCTCGGCTTGAAATCCCGCCCAGCTTCCCGAAATCGTTAGAAGCGTCGGATAGTCAGACGCTTCTAACAATTCGCGGGCGACGGACGCGCCAAGCTGCGTCGTTCAGAACAGCGAAGCCTGACGATCCGGCTCGGCTCGGTCCGCTGCCACAGGCTCAGACCGACCGTCGCGCTTTGTCGCCAACCGCCGCTCCTCCATCGAGCCAGCGCGGACGTCGTTTCGGCGGCGGCCCGCATTCAGCATTCCTGTGATCCTCCGTCGCTCCGGCTTCGGCAGGAACGCGCCGCCCGCGTAGAGCTCCTCATATCGCGGTAGGAGGTCGGGGCGATAGCCGCGCAGCCAATCGAGGAAGATCTCGCGGACCTCGCCCTTCAGGTGCAGCCCGAGCCCGCCGACGCTGCGTGCCCCCGCCTCCGAGCAGAGCCGCAGGATCTCCTCGACCTGCTCCGGTGAGTCGTTGATCCCCGGCATCAGCGGCGCGATCAACACCCCTACCGGGACGCCGGCCGCGCTGAGCTCGGCGACGGCCTCGATCCGCTTTCGCGGATGAGGAGTCCGCGGCTCGGTCGCTCGCCAGGCCGCTTCGTCGAGGGTCGGGATCGACAGGCTCGCCTGAAAGCCGGCGACCTCGTTCAGCTCCCTGAACAGATCGACGTCGCGCAGCAGCAACGACGACTTCGTCAGCACCGATCCCGGATTGCGAGCCTCGATCAGCACCTCCCAGATCGCCCGGGTCAGCCCGTATCGGCCCTCCACCCACTGGTAGGGATCGGTGTTCGTCCCGAGCGCAATCGTTTCGCCCTTCCACGACGGACGCTTCAGCTCGACCCGCAGGCGTTCGGGAATGTTGACCTTGACGACGATCTCTCGCTCGAAGTCCTCGCGGGCATTGAGATCGAGGTAGCGGTGGGTCGGCCGAGCAAAGCAGTTATGGCTGATGACACCGTCGGCGACGAAGTCGCCGGTGCCGGTTGAGATATCAACAAGATCCTGTCGACCCAGGTACTCCACCGACACGATCCCCAGTGGCGCGCGACACTTCACCGCACGACCCTCGATCGAGCGCTTGCGGAGAATCGCCGGATCTGTCGTGTGGAAGAACCGGAGATGTGAGGGGAGGCCGCCAGTCACCCGGATCGTCGGGCAGCGAACTCCCGCTCCGTCCTCAAGGATCCACGGGAGCCCGAGGCTGGTCAGGCCCTCGGAGGTGCGGTCAAGAAGTTCGGGGTCCGTGTTGCCGATCCGCAGAACCCCTTGATTGCAGCCTCCCTCGGCGTCAAAGATCCCTGCCAAGAAGCCTCGGATCCAATCGGGCTGGGGGTGAGTCGGCCAGGCGACCAGCGAACGAATCCGCTCTACCAGTGGGCCTGAGGACGTCCTGATCGCTGCAACGGCTCGATGAACCTCGGTGGCGGCGGTGAACTCGAATCTCTTGGTCGGGACGCCCGCAAGCTCGAGGAAGCCCTGCGTTCGATCCAGCCCCTCCTCGTCGGCGAGGGCAAGCCTGAACCGGTGCACATCTCCGTTCGTTCGACCGGGCCGGTCGTAGCGGTAGGTACCGACGTGCCCGTCGCCGCGAATCATTCCGGTCAGGTATCCCCGGCGATAGTCCTCCGAGTGCTCAACGAGATTCGCGAATCGCCCGACTCCGAGCAGACAGTTGTTGGCGGTCAGGTGGGGACGCTGGTTGGGCCCTCCGTGCTCGGTGCCAGTCACGAACTTCCAACCTCGGTTACTGAGGAAGCGATGATCGCCGCTCGCGACGATCTCCGTGCTGTCCTCGAGAACCACTCGGTAGGCGGGTTTGTTCGTTTCCCACCTGTCGCGGATCTCGGTCTTGATGTATCGCCGGTAGCGGCCCTCGCGCCTCGTTCCATAGATCTCGTCGCATGCCACAAGTTCGCCGATCGGCCGGTGACGGCCGTCGCCCATCAGGACCGGCGTATCGCCGTGGACGCAATAAGAGCAAGCATGGGTGCATCCCCTATACGGATTGACCGTGAAGTTGAACGGGAGGCTCTCGCCTGGCACCCGATTCAGCGCCGACTTCGCCTCGACCTCGTGGAAGCGGACGCCCATCGCCTCCGGCGCATCGAAGGTGCGGACGGTCCCGACCTGACTCAGTCCCGGCAGCCGGCCGTCCGCCTCCTGCGCCGTCGATTGTCCTTCCCATCGCACGAACGCATGTTCGCATACGCGCAGGGCAACTATCAATTGGCGACACGTAGCGGCTTGAATAAGCGGTCCTTCTGGCCCGCCCCGGTTCCATTAGCGATCCATACCACCAAAGGCCGTCATACATCACATCAGGCCCTGTGGTTGACATGTGGCCCTGGTAACATCGACCCCCATGAGCGAGATGGACATTGAGCAGTGGTATGAGGCGATGCCGGTTGAAGGTATGCGGCGGCGCCTCGCAACCCTCCAAACGCAGATGGAAAGCACCCGAGCCGAGATGCGCTATCTCACGACCCAGCTCGACCTCTGGGACACGATGGACCGCGAAGGAAAGCTTGGCAGGGGAGGTGAGCAACCCATGTTCGACGTACCGCAGCCGAACACCCCGCCTAGCGCGAGTGACGATGTCGAGGGCGAAGTGTCCGAGCCAACGCCCGTGCTCCGGGGCCGCGAGGCGATCAGGGCCGTAGTCCGCGAGATCGGCAAGTCGGACTGGCGCATCGGCGAGATGGTCAGCGCGATCAGTTCTCGCGGCTGGCCGGGTAACGCCCACTCGGTGGGAGTCAACCTTTCTCGGATGGCCCGTGATGGCGAGTTCACCAAGCCTGACCTGGGTCTTTACCGCGCCTCGGAAGAACTCCTCGGAGGTGGGACGACGAACGAATGACTTACCCGCGGCAGAAGCTCCCTCCCAGGGATGCGCGGGAAAAGAGGCTCCGACCGGAAGATTCTGCTTCCGGTCGGAGCTCCCCAAATGGGGCAAGTCCCTGGTGGGCGGGTCCGGCCTTAGCATCCTAACCCGAGGGTCCGATTCCCTCTTGCTCCAATAACTAACTACATTCAGACTACCAGCCAAATCGGAGGTTTCCTTGGCTGAACGAAAGCGTCCAGAAAAGACAACCCCGACACCCCCCGCCGAGGACGTAGTTGCCAAGCTTGATCCGAACCACTCGGATGAGGACTTCTTTCGCGATCTCGAGAAAGCATCATCGGACGGCGCTAGGAAGCGGCTAGATCTTCCTTCTGGACGCGGGAGAGGATCGTCCAGAACATCGGAATAGAACTGTCCCGCTCGTTGTAGCGGAACGCGTACTCGTCGATGTAGGACTGCAAGTAGCGGCTGCTCACCGAGTGGTAGACGCCCCGGATGCCGTTCTTCATCAGGCCGAAGAACCCCTCGACCGTCTGCGTGTGGACGTTGCCCCGGACGTAGACCTTGTCCTCGTGACGGATGCGACGGTGGCCCTTGAAGTGCCGCGAGAGATGATCCGAGCGGTAACTTAGCCACTCGTCTGTGAAGATCATCGAAGACGGTAGGACGTACTTGTAGATCGGCATCTCGACGTCCGCCGTCCCCCGCGACTTGACCACCATCGAGCGGACGCGGCCCCCGCGCTCGACCGCCGCCCAGATCGTCGGACGCTCGGACTTCTTGACGAAGGCGAGGCCGCGCTTGGAGTCGCCGGCTCGGACGTGCTTCGCCCCGCCCGCTGTCTCGTCTACCTCGACCTCGCCCGTGAGCGGGTCGGAGGAGTCCTGGGCGAGCAAGGTCCGGATCAGCTTGAACATCCGGTGCGCCGTCGGGTAGCTGACCCCGATCTCGCGCTCCAACTGCTTCGCGCTGATCCCGCAGCGGGTGGAGGACATTAGGAAGATGCCCCAGAACCACATCTGCAAGTTCGTCGTGGACTTGTGGAAGATCGTTCCGGCAGTCGGGTAGACCTGATGGCCGCAGAACTGGCAGCTGTATGCGGCGCGGCTCTTGATCCGGTGAAACTTGGTCGCCTTGCCGCAGCCGGGGCACTCCGACCCGTCCGGATGGAATCGCTCCCTGAGGTAGTCGAGGCAAGCGTCGTGATCGGGGAATCGCTCCAT
>JBGTMW010000107.1:0-3547 GCA_041743365.1 Gemmatimonadaceae bacterium | reverse complement strand
ACGGAGTCGGCGCTCGCCGAGTGGCGGAAGTGCGTGGGCGAACAGGCGTGGTCGGAGGCGTACGTCTTCTTCAAGCACGACGACGGCGTGGGGTCGGGGCCGCCGGTAGTCGCGGCCTTCATGAACGCGGCTGGCTAGTGGGCTGCCCCGAGTCCCTCCCTGGAGCCGCTTCCACGAGCAACGCTTGAAAGAACTGCCGGATCCTGCGTTTACCAGGAGATTTCTGATTCTCGGTGCTGCCGCATGGATCCTCATACGGGCCGCATTGTTTTTCGCCGCCGACGCAGTCAAGGACGCGCTCGGGCCGCCCATGCTGACTCTCGCTTATCCGGCATCTCTGGCCGTCGCGTCGATCTGCGGCGGGCTCGTCGTCCTCAATGTGTTTCGCCTCAAGGAGCGACTCCTCCTCGCCAACTTCGGCGTCCCGCTGGGAATAGTCGGCGCGATCGGCGCGATTCCGGCACTCATCGCCGAAACCCTGATCGGGATGTCGTCGATGCTCGCGGACTGACGTGGCGCCGATCCTCTGTGCCGACTGCGTAGGAAAGTCATTCAGGGGGCGGCACGTGCTGACTTCCGCGACGCTCCGGGCCGAAACGGGTCAGGTGCGTGTGCTCCTCGGCCGAAACGGCGAAGGAAAATCCACGCTCATGCGGATCGCGGCCGGCCTGCTCCAGCCCGACAGCGGCGCGGTGCATTTTCGCGGCGAGCCGCTGGAGCGCGCGAGGCTTTCGACGCTCGCCACGCGCGGCCTTTTCCATCTCCCGGATCACGACCTTCTCTCGCCTCGCTTCACTGTCCGCGCGCACCTCGAGATGTTCGCGCGCCGATTCGCCGGCGGCTCGGCAGACGACGCCGCCCGCCTCGTCGGCCTGACCGAACGAGTTGACCAGTACCCTCACCAGCTCTCCGGCGGCGAGACGCGCCGGGCGGAACTGGCCGTGTCACTCGTACGCAACCCGGTGTGCCTCCTGGCGGACGAGCCATTTCGTGGAGTGGCGCCGCTCGACGCCGAAATCATCGCAGGCGCATTCCGTGAGATCGCCGACCGCGGGTGTGCAGTGGTCTTCACGGGTCACGAAGTGGAGACGCTTCTCTCGGTTGCCGACCACGTTGTGTGGTGCACGGACGGGACAACCTACGAGCTGGGCTCGCCAACCGTCGCACGCAGCGATTGGCGTTTCAGCAGGCTCTATCTGGGGGCCAGTACCTGAGGGGAAGTCTTCGCGTCAGTCCGCGGCCAGTTTGACGGCCAATTGCAAGTTTGGCCGAGGCGGCTTGCCGGCGGGCATCTACGACGAAGTCTGATGCGACGCGGATTGCCGGCGGGCATCTACGACGAGGTCTGTTACGGATGCTGCGGATTTGGCGGATGAAAGAGCCATCGCTCCCGGCGGAGCCGAGTTCCGAGTCGCGTCGAGAGATCGTGTGAACAATTGAAAAAGAGGCGATGGTCGCAGTAGCGAGTTCTCACTCACCCGCTTTCATCCTTTTTCATTGCAGTGTGATCTTTCATCCGTTCCATCCGCAGCATCCGATGACTTCTTCGTCGTAGATGCCTGGTAGACCCATCAACAGACGGCATCTGGCATCTACGACGATTTCTTGACAGATGCAGCGGATGAAGCGGATGAAAGGGCTGCCGGCGGGGCGCTGTTGGGCGAGAAGAGGCGGTAATAGGCGGGCTCGCGACCGAAATGCAGAAGGAGGCCGACTTCCAGCCTCGTGGCCTTGAGGTAGTTGTAGACCTGGCGGGGGGCGAGCCTTTGGAGAGCCTGGGTCGACTTTATCTCGACCAGCAGTCTTTCATCGACGACCATGTCGAGGCGTTGCCAGCAAAGCTCGTGGCCTTTGTAGTAAACCGCCACCGACATCTCGCGCCCCACACGATGACCCCGAGCCAGCAGCTCGTATTCCATCGCCTTGACGTACACGTGCTCGAGAAACCCGTATCCCAGTGTGTTGTAGACCTCGAAAAACGCACCGATCACCGAGTAGGTGAGGTCTTCCTCGATCAGCTCCCTCCGCGCCATGCCCCCACCTTAGCGGTGGGTACTGTCCGAACCACCATCAAAAAAATGCGCCATCGAGCGTCCGGCTCTCCGGCCATAGCCCCCGCCTCGCCAAGCCCTTTCATCCGTTCAATCCGCAGCATCCGATGAAAACATCGTCGTAGATGCCTGCTTTGCCGGACGGCGCCGGCACGACGATGAAACCCTCGTCGTATATTCCAGCCCTACACGGCCGCGCCGGGCACGAGCCCCATCTCGTCCAGGAACCGGTGCCCACCAGTCGGCTTGCCACCGCGCGCGCTGACATACGTCAACACGAGACGATCCTCCGTGCGCGTCATACCGACGTAGAGCAGCCGCCGCGCTTCCTCGATCTCCTGATCCTTGGGCCCCGTCGTCGGTGAACCGCCGGGAAGCTGCGCATCCTCTGCGCCGATCACGTACACGCGAGAGAACTCCAGCCCCTTGGTGGAATGCAGGGTGAGGAGATTCACGCGACCGCGCCGCGGCTCATCGCCATCGAACTTCGAGAGCACAGCGCGCTCCAGGAAGCAGCAGAGCTGCGACTCGAGCGGCCCGTCGGGAATCTCGGCGATCAGCCGGCGCAGCCTGAGCATGGCGATCGGGTAGCGCTCCTCCGCGGTCTTCTCGCTCCGGATCCGCTCCATGAGCTTCACGCCGCCGAGCCGCTCGATCAGCTCGTCGACCGTGGGTATCGACTCGTCACCGGCGCTGGACCGCTCGTAGCTCTCGAGGCAGCTGCTGTAACGGCCGAGCGCGAAGACGCGGGTGATCTTCCGGAGGAGCTGCGCCTCGGCGCAGAGTGACTCCTCGTCGCAGAGTGCGAGTGCGACGCCGAGCTGATCCAAAAGGTTGACGAGCGCCGTCTTCCGCGCGCGGCAGAGCTTCGCCTCGTCGAGCTTGAGGAATACCCGAGCGAGCGCGCGAGTGTCATCGAGCGCGCGGTGCGACCGACCGGTGTCGATGCCGAACTGGCGGCAGAGGTCGCGCAGCTTGCGGCTCGTGGGGTAGAGATCGCGCGCGAGCGGCAGCGTGTCGTAGGTGCACAGATCGAATCGCTTGCCGATCGCCTTCACCGTGCGCGTCAGGATCCGGAAATCGTACTCGTAGCCGTTGTGCGCGATGATGACATCGTCGCCGCAGAACGCGCGGAAGGCCGGCCAGAGCGCGTCGAAGCGCGGGGCCGGCGCGACATCGGCGTCGCGGATCCCGTGGACTTCGGTCGCACCCGCGGGAATCGGTCGTAACGGCTTCACCAGCGTGCTGAACTCGTCCACGATCGCCCCGTCGCGCACTCGCACCGCGGCGATCTCGATGATCTCGGCGATCGCGGTATCCTTCTCGGTCGTCTCGAGGTCGATCGCGGTGAAGTTGCGGAAGGCCGCTTCGCCATCGCCCACCTCGAGGAGCTGCGCGGCCTTGTACACCCCGAGCGCGATTCCAAGCATTGGCGTGGCGTCCGCCTCGATGACCTCGGCGCCGAGCGGCGGCGCGCCGCCGATGTGGACGCGGGG
>JBGTMW010000106.1:0-1742 GCA_041743365.1 Gemmatimonadaceae bacterium | reverse complement strand
CCGGCTCTGTTTCCGACGCGACCTGTCCTCCGATGCGAACACGCGGACGTCCACTTCAGTGGACGTCCGCATTCGTTTATGGGCGAACCGCTTGGGCCACAGCAACTTGCAAGTTGATGAAACCCGGCGCGACCGGTGCATGTACTATCCCCGGGTCCGAGGCATCGTGCAGTTTGCACTGCGGCCTCATTCACTTCCAGGAGCACGCCATGGTCGACACTTTCGTCGGACGTCTCGCGCGGGGCGCCACCCTGATCGCCAGCATTCCTGTTCTCCTGCTGGGCATAGGGGGCTGCGCATCGAAGTCGGTATCCCGAATCGATCCAGGGGCGGTCACCGACCTCTCCGGCCGCTGGAACGACACCGACTCCCGCCTCGTCGCCAACAAGCTGATCGAGGAGAGTCTGGGCGGTCCGTGGGCGAAGCGCTACGCCGAGCTCAATGGCGGCGAGCCGCCCACGATAATAATCGGGGAATTCAGCAACAGGACGATGGAGCACATTCCGGTCGGCACATTCGTGCGCGACCTCGAGCGCGCGTTCATTGGAACGGGGGCGGTTCGGGTCGTGGCGAGTGCGGACGAGCGTCAGGAGGTTCGCGCCGAGCGGAACGACCAGCAGCAGTATTCGCGCGCCGACACGCGCGCCCGGGTCGGTCAGGAGCAGGGTGCGAGATACATGCTCCAGGGCGAGCTCCAGGCGATCGAGGATGGATCCGGTCGCGAGAAGGTCGTGTTCTACCAGGTCGACGCAACCCTTGTCGACCTCGAGTCGAACGCGAAGGTCTGGTTCGGCCAGCACAAGATCAAGAAGTACATCGAACGCCGGCCCTTCGGCTGGTAAACGGAGCGACTGATGATCAATCGAATTGTGGTTCTCGGGCTGATGGTGCTGGCCGCGTGCGCGCCGAAGCGCATTGAGCAGAGGCCGATCATTCAGATGGGCGAGGTCATCCCCGACAGCGACTCGCGAATCGCGGTGGCCGCGGTGGAGTCGGAGGCCGCACGGAACGCGCTGTCGGCGAGTCGTGATTCGATCGCCATCGCAGCGCTCGCCGGCTGTTCGCCGGCGATCTGCGAGGCGGTCGGGCGGGGAGAGGTCGCGCTTGGAATGAACGAGGCGCAGGTGCTTGCGGCGACGCGCACCACCGGTGGTGCCTGGACAGCCCGGCGTTCGGCGGGAAGCGCGGTCCTCGTGCCCGCTTCGTCCATGGAAGCCCCGCGCGACATGATCGGGAACGTCGCGATGGTGCAGCTTCGCAACGGGCAGGTCGCGAGCTACACCTATCGCGATGCACGCGGTCTTCGCGTCGTCAGCTCGCCCGCCCAGGCCACGCAGGAAGCGCGCACGGCAGCGATGGCGGAAGCGCTGGTGCGCGAGGCGGATGAGATGGCCGCCAACGGCGACATGGTCGGCGCGCTCGATCGCTACGACCGCGCCGCCACGCTCAATCCGCGCGATGCGATCCTCGAGTACAGGATCGCGAGCATTCTCGACCGGCAGCTGCGCCCCGTGGAAGCCCTGATGCGCTACCAGCGGTTCCTCCACCAGATGGAGCTCGAGAAGATCGAAGCCCGCGGCGATGCGCACGCGAAGCTCGCTGATGCGATTGCGCGTGCACGGGAGCGCGTGATCATTCTCGAGAAGCGCTAGGGAAATGATGCGTGGCCGGGAAGCGCGGTCGGGGGCGGGCCGGCCCGCGCCGACTCGGCGCCGCACTGCGCTCCGCAAGCTGGTCGCCGA
>JBGTMW010000105.1:0-4427 GCA_041743365.1 Gemmatimonadaceae bacterium | reverse complement strand
GCTCTTCGCGACGAGGGGAGCGAGGGATTTCCCTTTCCGTCGATAGTGGCGTCAGGACCGCGCGCTGCACTCCCGCATGCCCGGAGCTCGCATCGTGCGATCGAGAGCGGGGACCTCCTGCTGCTGGACTTCGGCGCCGAGGTCGGCGGTTACTGCGCAGACCTCACGCGCACGGTGGTCATCGGCAAGGCGACCGGGGAGCAGCGCGAGGTCTACGAGGTGGTCCGCAAGGCCAATGAAATCGCGGCGGCTGCCGTCAGGCCGGGAATGCGGGGCCGGGATGCCGATGCCCTCGCTCGCGACTACATTGAGCGGTGCGGCTTTGGAGACTCCTTCGGCCACAGCCTTGGCCATGGCCTCGGCCTCGAAGTGCACGAAGCTCCGAGGCTGGCAAGGATGGCGGACGGGATTCTGGCGGAAGATTCGGTAGTGACGATCGAGCCGGGGATCTACCGGCCGGGTTGGGGCGGAGTACGAATCGAGGATGACGTGCACCTGGCGTCCGGTGGTCCCGAGCTGCTCACGCACTTCACGCGCGAGCTGCTCGAGGTTGGATAGGGACGAAGCCGAGCGCATCACCAGAGGCATATGATCGACTTACGGTACATCAAGAAGCTCATCGAGATGCTGGACGGGTCCTCGGTCGATTCCGTGGAGATCTCATCCGACAAGGGGATGAAGCTCCGGATCTCGAAAAGTCCCCAGCAGCGCGGGACGGTGCAGATGGCCGCCCCCATGCAGATGCCGGCGATGATGCCGGCGCCCGCCGGCCGGATGACCCCCGCCGACGGGGTGCCCGCTCTCGCCGAGGGAGAAGGCGCAACCCGTCAGGAGGCAGCCAAGCCGAAGCTGCTCGAGGTGACATCGCCGATGGTCGGGACGTACTACGGAGCCCCGGAGCCGGGCGCCAAGCCGTACGTCGCCGTGGGCTCCAGCATCACAAAGGGGCAGATCCTCTGCATCATCGAAGCAATGAAGATCATGAACGAGATCGAGTCCGAGTACACGGGCGTAATCAGGGAAGTCGTAGCACAGGATGCGCATCCTGTGGAGTACGGTCAGGTCCTTTTCCGCGTAGATCCCAATGGCTAATCCAACCGCCGCACCTCCGGCTCCGGGCGCCGCACCGGCGGCCGCGTCGCCGTTCAACTTCAAGGCGATCCTGCAGGAGATGATCAAGCAGAACGCCTCCGACCTCCATCTCAAGGTCGGACGGCCGCCAACGTTGCGGGTCAATGGGGATCTCACGCCGAGCCAGTTTCCGGCGATGCGTCCGGAGGACCTGAAGTCGCTCGCCGAGCAGGTCATGACGCCGAAGCAGGTGAAGGAGTTCGCCGAGCACAAGGAGGCCGACTTCGCGATCGGCGTTCCGGGAATCGGCCGGTTCCGGGTGAACGTGTACCAGCAGCGCGGAACGATCGCCTACGCGATGCGAACCATTCCCTACCAGGCGCTGACGGTGGCCGAGCTGCACCTTCCGCCGGTGGTCGAGCAGATCGCCCTGCGCCCGCGCGGGCTCGTGCTGGTCACGGGCATCACCGGTTCCGGAAAGTCGACGGCGCTCGCATCGATGGTCCAGTACATCAACGAGAAGCGGAAGGCGAACATCATCACGATCGAGGATCCGATCGAGTTCCTGCACCGTGATCTCAACTGTCACATCAATCAGCGCGAGATCGGCAACGACACCGGCAGCTTCACGCAGGCCCTGCGGCGGGTGCTTCGCCAGGATCCCGACGTCGTGATGATCGGCGAGATCCGCGATCTCGACACGCTCGAGATCGCGCTCAAGGCGGCCGATACCGGTCACCTCGTGTTCTCGACGCTCCACACTACAGACGCGACCCAGACCATCAATCGAGTCATCTCGTTCTATCCACCTCACCAGCAGAACGAGGTGCGCTTCGCGCTGTCGAGCGCGCTCCAGGCGGTGATTTCGCTGCGACTGGTTCCCCGGTCTGACAAGCCGGGGCGCGTGCCCGCCTGCGAGGTGCTGATCAACACCGCCGCCGTTCGCGACCAGATCCGCGACATGACCAAGTCCCTGAACATCCCCGATCTCATTCGCGATGGGACGACGCAGTACGGCATGCAGAGCTTCGACCAGTCGCTCATGCAGTGGTACAGCCAGGGCGTCATCTCGTACGAGAGCGCCGTGTTCTATGCGACGAATCCGAGCGAGTTTGCGCTCCGCGTGCAGGGCGTCGCCGGGTCGAGTGACACGAGCTGGGAGGGATTCCAGACTGACGCGAACAGCTGACGGCATCACCTCTTCGCGGTCGTAAGATCATGTTCAGGAAAGTGCTCATCGCGAATCGCGGCGAGATCGCGCTTCGCGTGATCCGGGCCTGCCGCGAGCTCGGCGTGCAGACGGTGGCGGTCTACTCCGAGGCGGACCGTGAGTCGCTGCACGTGCGCTTCGCCGACGACGACGTGTGCATCGGGCCGGCGCCAGCTCGGGAGTCCTATCTGCGCATCCCGCGGCTGATTGCGGCGGCGGAGATCACCGGGGCGGACGCCATCCACCCCGGCTACGGTTTCCTGGCGGAGAACGCGGAGTTCGCGGAGACCTGCGCGGCTTCGAACATCACCTTCATCGGCCCCACTGCCGACCAGATCCGGGTGATGGGCGACAAGGCCGCCGCGCGAAAGGCGATGACTGCCGTCGGCGTCCCGATCATTCCGGGAACTCCGGGAGGAGTCGAGGATGTCGACGAGGCGCTCGTCTTCGCCCGCGAGATCGGGTTCCCCGTCATCATCAAGGCAGCGGCCGGTGGGGGCGGAAAGGGGATGCGCGTCGCCCGGGATCCCGAGGACTTTGCCCGTTCGTTCCAGCTCGCCCGCTCCGAGGCGCTTTCCGCGTTCGGCAATGGCGAGGTCTACGTCGAGAAGTATCTCGACCGGCCACGCCACATCGAGTTCCAGATCCTTGGCGACCAGCACGGCCATGTGATCCACCTCGGGGAGCGCGACTGCTCGGTTCAGCGCCGACACCAGAAGCTGATCGAGGAGGCGCCCAGCCCCGCGATGACTCCCGAACTTCGCGCCGCGATGGGCGAGGCCGCCGTGCGCGGCGCGAAGGCCATCGACTACGTCGGCGCGGGGACGATCGAGATGCTGCTCAACGAGGACCGCTCGTTCTACTTCATGGAGATGAACACGCGCATCCAGGTGGAGCACCCCGTGACGGAGATGATCACCGGAGTGGACCTGGTGAAGGAGCAGATTCGCGTCGCGGCGGGGCAGCCGCTGACCGTGAGCGAGCTGCCGCCGCTGCGCGGGCACGTCATCGAGTGCAGGATCAACGCCGAGGATCCCTCCCGCAACTTCCAGCCTTCCCCGGGGAAGATCGAGGCGTTCCACCCACCCGGCGGCGCCGGAGTGCGCCTCGATACGCATGTGTATGCCGGCTACACCGTTCCTCCGTACTACGACTCGCTGATCGCGAAGCTCATCTGCCAGGGTCGCGACCGGCAGGAGGCGCTTCGCCGGATGCAGATGGCGCTGGAGAGCTTCATCATCGAGGGTGTGACGACGACGATTCCGTTCCTCGCGCGGGTGATGATGAGCAAGTCCTTCCAGGCGGGGGATGTGGACACCAAGTTCCTCGAGCGGGAGCCCGAGCTCATGAAGGAGCCAGTCGCTTGAGGCTCGACGTATTCTTCGGGCACCAGCAGTTCACGCCGGCAGACATCGCCGGTCGCGTGGTCGCCGTGATCGACGTGCTCCGGGCATCCACGACTGTGGCGGTCGCGCTGTTCAACGGCGCGAGGAACATCATCCCCTTCGACAGCCACGAGGAGGCGGTGACGCGCTCCAAGACGCTGGAGCGGTCGAGCGTCCTGCTCGCCGGCGAGCGTAAGATGCTGTCGATCGCCGGCTTCGACCTGGGGAACTCCCCGCTGGAATTCACGCGGGAGGCGGTCGAGGGGAAGACGATCCTCCTCTCCACGACCAACGGGACCGGTGCGCTCGTCGGCCTCCAGGGCGCCCGTGACGTCGTCGTCGCATCCTACGTCAACTTCTCGGCGGTACTTGCCATGATCCGCGCCGCGGGCCGGGCCGGCACCGACATCTCCGTCATATGCGCCGGCCGCGAGCGGCAGTTCTCGCTCGAGGATGCTGCATGCGCCGGCCGGTACGTTCGCCACATCGACAAGAGCCTTCCCGGCGCGGATCTCAACGACGCCGCGCGAGCGTGCTCGATGATCGATCGAAGGTACGGCGACTCGCTGAGCCGCCTCTTCGAAGAAGCGTCGCACGGACGCGCCCTCACCGAGGCCGGATTCGCAGAGGATCTCATCGTCTGCGCGGCCGTGGATGCATACCCAGTTGTCCCGATCTTCCAGGACCGCCAGATCACGAAGCTCGGCCCCGACCGGGAGCGCTAAGCGGGCACGGACTGCCGAGAGCGCTAGCTCGGCGTC
>JBGTMW010000104.1:0-1732 GCA_041743365.1 Gemmatimonadaceae bacterium | reverse complement strand
AGCAGGCAGGGCTCGTGCGCGGCCTCGACGGGTTCGGGCTCGGAGTGGTCGCGAGCGATCTGAACGCGGACGGATGCCCGGATCTGTACGTCGCGAACGATTTCCAGGAGAACGATCTCCTCTACGTCAACCGCTGCGACGGCACGTTCGAGGAGCGGATCACGCGCGCGACAGGGCACACCAGCCGGTTCTCGATGGGCGTCGATGCCGCCGACATCGACAACGACGGCCGGGTGGACGTCTTCGTCGCCGATATGCTGCCGGAGCGCGAGGACGTGCTCAAGACGTCGGCGAGCACGGAAACGTTCAACCTGTTCAACCTGCGGCTGCGCGCGGGCTACCACCCACAGTACGCCCGCAACACTCTGCAGCTCAATCGGGGCGATCTGCGGTTCAGCGACATCGGGTACCTCGCGGGAGTGCACGCCACGGATTGGTCGTGGGCAGCGCTGTTCGCGGACCTCGACAACGATGGACACAAGGATCTGTTCGTGACCAGCGGCATCTATCGCCGGCCGAATGACCTGGACTACATCAACTATGTCGGTAACGAGGCGGCACAGGCCTCCCTCGGAGGCGGAGACCCGAAGCAGAGCCTCGAGATAATGCACCGAATGCCGCAGCTGCGCTTCCCGAACAAGGCATTCCGCAACCGGGGCGATCTGACGTTCGCGGATGTGGGAGCCGAGTGGGGCCTCGCGCAGACGGGATTCTCGACCGGAGCTGCGTACGTGGATCTCGACAACGACGGCGCGCTCGATCTCGTTGTGAACGACATCAACGGACCGGCCCGCATCTACAGGAACCGCGGTGCAGAGCGCACGGGGAATGGCTGGCTGAGGGTGCAGCTCGACGGCGATAGCGCCAACACCGCGGGCATCGGGACCAGGGTGTACGTCACGGCAAGTGGTCAGACGCAGCTCGTGGAGCAGATGCCCACGCGGGGGTTCCAGTCCAGCGTCGACCCCCGCCTGCATCTGGGTGTCGGGCGCGCGACGCGCGCCGACTCCGTGGTGGTGATCTGGCCTGACCGCCGCTTTCAGACGATCCGCGACGTACCGCTGAACCGCACGCTCGTCCTCGCCCAAAGCGACGCGATCGGGCGTTGGGACTATGCGGCGGCGCGTGCGGCAGGCTCGTCACCGCCGATCTTCACCGACGCAACCGCGAGTGCGGGTCTCGAGTTTCGACACATCGAGAACGGATCTCTCGACACGGATCGCGAGCCGCTGATGCCGCACCTTCTGTCGGCTGAAGGACCGGCGCTGGCTGTGGGCGATGTGAACGGCGATGGGCTCGACGACACGTTTGTGGGCGGCGCCAAGTGGCAGGAGAGTCGCCTCTTCATCCAGAGCGGTGATGGGCGCTTCGTCAGCCGGAACGACGAGCTGTTCGCGGCCGACAGCACCGATGAGGACGTGGATGCGGTGTTCTTCGACGCTGATGGCGATGGGGATCTCGATCTCTACGTCGTCACGGCGGGAAACGAGTTCTGGGGGGACGCGCCCCAGCTTCGCGACCGACTTTATCTGAACGATGGTCGGGGCACGTTCCGAAAGGCCCCCGGGGACGCGCTGCCGCCCATCACCGAGAATGGCGGCTGCGTCGCGGCGGGCGACTTCGACGGCGACGGGGACGTCGATCTCTTCGTCGGCTCGCGTGTGGTGTCGCGGAGCTACGGGCTGACGCCTCCGAGCCACCTGCTGCGCAACGATGGGCGTGGCCGCTTCAC
>JBGTMW010000103.1:0-3807 GCA_041743365.1 Gemmatimonadaceae bacterium | reverse complement strand
ATGTCCGCGATCGGCGACCAGAGCAGCGCCGATCCGGCGATGTCCTTCACCTCCGTGCGAAAGTATCCATCCTCCGGCGCGCCGCCCTCGGTGATCGCGCCGCGAATCCTGCGGTAGAGGTCGAGCAGCTCGCGTGAGCGGGTAACCGCCGCGTTCGACTGGTCGGGATCGATGAGCACCACGTTGAGCTGGCGCGGACCGAGCCCGAACGCGCACAGGTGCAGGATCGGCTCGAGCGCACGGATGCCGCTGCCGCCGAGTGCGAAGTATGTCAGCGCTCGCGAGGAGGCTTCAGCTGTCAGGAGATCAGACGACATCGCCGGCTCACCTCGTGGGGAGAATGCGCGGCCAGGGCCAGCCGCGATTGTGGAAGAAGCCGTTTCGCACGTGGGCAAAGCGGCCGACCGTCAGCGTCAGGAGCGATGACAGCACGAACATCGCGATCAGGGCCCACACCATTCCCGCGAGTGACCGGGAGAGGATGATCCCCATCGGCAGCGTCGCGGCGAAGGCATCGGGGCTCGTCTCGCAGCTTCCGGCGAGGGCAGTGGTCGCCGCGCGCTGCAGGATCACCCACACCGTCCCGAAGGTGACCGCCGCGGTGATGCCCAGCGTCATCCACCAGCGCCGCACGAACCGCGGACCGAGCGTCGCCGATGTCATCGTGTAGCAGATCACCACGGCTGCGATGACTATCCCGGCGGTGACGGTAGCCGCCAGGTTGAAGGCGGCGCTCACCGTCATGTAGTCGTAGAACCCGACCGGATCCGGCAGCTGTCCGTCCGGTGGAGGGGGACAATTGAGTGGAAGGCTTGCTGGTGGTGTTGCCCAGAGATGAATCACGTAGTTCCACATCCTGCCGCTACCTCCGCTGAGAATACGCGCTGATGTCGCTCTGCTTTATGCGGAAATCCCGCCGCCCTGTCTCTGTCACTAGCTGGCGACGATGAAGAGCCTTCCGATCGGCCCGGCCTTCCCTGCGCTGACGGCCTCCCTGAAGCCCTCGAAGAGCCGCCCCAGCCCGTACGTTCGAATCACATCGCCGGCATCGGCCGCGTCGAAGTCATCGAGCCATTCCGGAGCGCCGCCGGGAACGATGTCGGCGCGAAAGATCGTGATCGGTCCGCGTGGCCCGCGCGACACCAGATCGAGCGAGAGATGGTGGCCCGCCTCTCGTCGCGAAACCGAGTCACCGTGGCTGCCTGTCGCCGTCGCGCGCACCAGCGCGCCACGCGCCTCTACAGGGCGCCACTGATGTCCAGCCGCCTCGGGAGTGAACGCACGTGAATGGAGTCGAATCACACTCCCCTGGTCGGCGAGAATGGACCCGTACGTGCGACCCTCGGCGGATGACGTGTCGCGAATCCCGAGCGTTGCCGACAGGACCTTGTTGGTCGCAGAATCCCCGCGAATCCGCACGATCGGTGTGCCTTTGGATGCGGATGCCCAGCGACGCTCGACGCGCAGGTCGCGGCGGTCCGGATCGGCGGGAGTGAGCGCGAGCTCGGCCGGCGGGATCGTGGGTGCAGGCCACACGAACATGTGCTGGAAGACGCCCGAGAGCGTTGAGGCTACGCGCTTCGCATCGCCCGGCGCAACGAATCCAAATACGTAGAGCGGGCAGGTCTGGGGCTCGCTCGCGCCGCCCACATCGGATCGCCTGCAGCCTGACGGATCGGAAGCCACGGTCTGGAAGGGCGCGAGCGAGGCGGCCACCACGAACGACCCTCCCTGCGCAATCCAGCGGTCGGCGAGCTCACGCATGCGCACGAATTGCGCGTCGCCCGACGATGGCGATCCGCGCCGACCGTCGGTGACGATGATGTGTGTCGTGACTCTCGCCGTGTCGCGCGCGATCTCCGCGAAGACCTGCTCCGTTTGGGTATCGCGATCCGTGTAGAATGCGCGGTTCCCGAACGTCGCGAGTGTCGGGTCGGCGGGACGCAGCGCCGAGCCGAAGCTGAAACCCGCCGCTGGTCGCAGTCCGACGACCAGGCGATCGATTACCGACCGATAGTCTGTGGGAATTCGGGTCGGATGTGCCGGGTCGAGGAAGCCGCGCATGCTGCCGCTGCGGTCGAAGTAAACGACCACGCGGCCGGCGCCACTGCTCTCGTCGGGAACCAGCTCCGGAGTGGCGAGACAGCGCGCGAGCGCGAGGTCGCCTGCTTCGCCGCTGGCAGTCCGCTGGCAGACCGATGTCCCTGGTCCCGCTTCGGGGGTCTTCGGTTCACCGTGTTCGGCCGGCGGTCGATCAGGAGCGCAGGCCACGACGATGGCGAGAGCGAGTCCGCTGATGGCGGGATGAAGGAGCTCGAGCTTCGAGACACGCTTCATCTAATGAAGGGAATGGTGATCCAGCCGTACATCGATCCTCCGGGTAATGCCGTGGTCCGGTATTCCCTTACGCAGGTCGCACGAAAAGGTGTCGTGCGATCGCGGGCGGAGGGCGGGTAGCAGGTCTGCGGGCCGGAGGGCGACATCGCCGGCTTCTTCCTGGTGTTCCCGCACTATGGCCCGATGCCGACGCCGGCCGCAGCCACTCTCGCCGAGATTGGACCAGTCCTTCCGAGGGTGCTGTATGGCAATTCTGCCATACAGCACCCTGAAAAGGCCCCCCACTCGAGCCCCAACTCCGCAAGCGGCCACGGATTCCCTCCAATCCCCGAGAGTTGCACAGTACGCGATGCGGAAGACGTGCGACGTACCCGGTACGCCGTCTTGCGCGAAGAATGGGCACGTGCCATTACTGTCCTGCCCTTCCCTCCTCCCCACTCTCCCTCCGCCAATGATGCGCATCTCGTCTGCAGTCCTGTTCGCCCTTCTGCTCTCCGCGTGCGGGCCATCGAACGAGGAGTTCGATGTCATCATTCGCGGCGGGACGATCCATGACGGCAGCGGGGGGAGTCCGGTGGTCGGGGATGTCGCGATAGCTGGCGACACGATCGCCGCCATCGGGGATCTGGCCGGCCGGCGCGCCAACAGGGAGATCGACGCGAGCGGGCTCGCCGTTGCACCGGGGTTCATCAACATGCTGAGCTGGGCGACCGAGTCGCTCATCCACGACGGCCAGGCGCAGAGCGACATTCGGCAGGGGGTGACGCTGGAGGTGTTCGGCGAGGGTACGTCGATGGGCCCGCTGAACGAAGCGATGAAGAAGCTGATGGTCGAGGAACAGGGAGACGTGAAGTTCGATGTCACCTGGACGACGCTCGGCGAGTATCTCGAGCACCTCGTCGAGCGTGGCGTCTCCCCAAACGTCGCATCCTTCATCGGCGCGACGACGGTACGCGTCCACGAGCTGGGCTACGAGGATCGCGCTCCCACCGCGGAAGAGCTCGAGCGCATGCAGGGACTAGTGCGCCAGGCCATGGAGGAAGGCGCGCTTGGCGTGGGGTCGTCGCTGATCTATGCGCCAGCGTTCTACGCGAAGACCGACGAGCTCGTCGCCCTGGCGAAGGCGGCTTCGCCGTACGGCGGGATGTACATATCGCACATGCGGAGCGAGGGTACGCGTCTCCTGGAGGCGGTGGATGAACTGCTCACCATCGCTCGGGAGGGCGGCGTGGCCGCGGAGATCTACCATCTCAAGGCAGCAGGCTCGGCGAACTGGGGAAAGCTGGATGCGGTGATCGCGAAGGTGGACTCGGCGCGTGCGAGCGGCGCGCAGATCACCGCCGACATGTACTCGTACACCGCCGGGGCGACGGGACTGGATGCGGCAATGCCGCCATGGGTACAGGAGGGCGGCTACAAGGCGTGGGCCGAGCGGCTGAAGGATCCCGCGATCCGTGCACGGGTCGCGCG
>JBGTMW010000102.1:0-4791 GCA_041743365.1 Gemmatimonadaceae bacterium | reverse complement strand
GAGCCCGCGGCGTGCATCGCATCGAGAATGATCCGCGCCTTCTCCCCGTTTCCCGCGCCGAGCTCGGCGAGCGTCGCCGCCCGGAGACGGCGCGTGAGGGCGGGCATCCAATCGGTCAGGATTCGGCGCTCGGTGCGTGTGAGGTAATACTCGGGCAGACGGGTGATCTGCTCGAAGAGTTCCGATCCGCGGGTGTCGTAGAAGTACTTCGGGGACAGCTCCTTCTGCGCGCGCGACAGTCCATCGCGCACGTCGGCGAGCATTCGTGCGCGAGTCTCCTCCTCGCGCTCGGGGGTGGCGATGCTAGTCATCGCGCGCGCACCGAACCCCGGCGAAGATCTGCCTCCGGATCGGATAGTCCCAGTTGCGGAAGGTGTTCCGGATCGCGCCCGGCCGCGTCGCCCAGGAGCCGCCACGCAGGACCTTGTACTCACTTCCGAAGAAGACCGCGGAGTACTCCGCGTAGGGAAACGCCTCGAATCCGGCATGTCCGGTGAAGTCGCTCGAGGTCCATTCCCAGACATTGCCGATCATGTCGACGCACCCGGAGGGCGAGACGTTCGTGGGATATGCACCGACTGCCGATGTGCCGAACGAGAGCTGATCGATGTTCGCGGTTTCGCTCGTAGGCGGCTCGTCGCCCCATGGCAGGCGACACGCTTGCCCCGTTCTCGCATCCCAACTCGCCGCGACCTCCCATTCCTGCTCGGTGGGCAGGCGCTTGCCCGCGAAGCGGGCGTACGCGTCGGCCTCGTGGTAGCAGACGTGGATCACCGGGTGATCGGGCGCGAGCGCCGCGGTGCAGTCCATGGAGCGGCTGACCCAGGATGCATCCTCGCGGCTCCAGTGCTTCGGCGCGGTGACCCCGGCCGTCGCGAGCCAGGCCCACCCTTCGTCAGACCAGTAGTCGCGCCTCGCGTAGCCGCCGGCATCCACGAACTCCGCATACTCTGCGTTGGTGACGGGCGCGCGGTCCACGTGAAACGATGCCAGCCGCACGATGCGGCGCGGGCGCTCGTTGTCGTAGGCGGCCGATCGATCGTCGGTTCCGATCGCGAACTCGCCCTCGGGGATGCGAATCATCCCGGCTCCGGTCTCCAGCGGCAACTGCGCCCGCGCGGGCGGCTCGTGCCGGAGCGGCGGTACGTAGTGACCCCCCGTCTTGAGCTGGAGAGTCTGAAGGATGGTCTCGTTGTGCTGGTACTCGTGCTGCGCCACCATCCGGTACACGTATCCGTCGCGGAGAAGGGGGTGGCTCGACTCGAGGTCGGCACGCTCGAGACGCTCGAGAACCCGCTCGCGGACCTCGAGCATCCGGGCCTTCAATGCGTCGAGCGATGGCAGCGGCAAGGCGGCGCGCGTCCGGCGCGGATGCTCGAAGGGATTGAACATCCCGGGCATCTCGGAGAACCGGATTGCACCATCGAGGTTCTCGGTGAGCCAGAGCTCCTCGAATGCGACGATATGGCCAAGGTCCCAGAGTACGGGACTCATCAGCGGGTCATGCTGGGCTCGAAGGTCGTCCCCGGACAGCGTCTCGACGAGGAGCAGGGTCCGCTCTCGCGCCTCGGCGAGCATCCGGGCGACGTCTTCGCGCATCGCCGTGGTGGTGCCGGGTGACGTCATTCGATTCTCTCCGTTGCCTCGTTGCGGGGGTGCAGACGCTGTCGGCGGCTGGTTGCTACTCCGGGAAGGTTCGGAGGGCGCAAGGCCGGGGCCATCGTTCATCGGCGGCCGTCATATGCGAATCCGCCGAGTGGATGATTGGTTCCAGACCGCGCGCCCGCCCGGTGATGACGTGATCCACGAGAGGGGACCGTATCCGGATAGTCCCGGACGCCGATCCGGCCCGAGCGCCGCCCGGCGCCAGTCAATGCTGGGCGCACATGCGAAACCGGCCGCCCTGCACTCGCAGGGCGGCCGGTCTCGTTCGAGGCCTGCTGTCTACCGATCCCGACGCGGAGGATCCTCATCCCCCAGGCGCTGGGCCGCGCCCACCACGCGAATGAAGTCCGCGCGATAGCCGTTCGGATCTTCACCGATGCTGCGCTTCGCCGCGCGCAGCACATTCTCGAGCGTCGCGCTCCCCTTGTGCTCGGAATCGCGGAGCACCAGTCCGAATGCCGCCACGGCTGACGCAAAGGTGAAGTCGGCCGAGCTGCGCTCGCTCCGATCGACGACCGCCCTCTCGAGGAGCTTGCTGACGTCGCCGTCGGGCTGCTTGTAGCGGAGGCGGACGAAGAGCAGCTCGTTGGTCGATGTCGCACCGTCGCGCGCCGGCGGGGCCTGGTATCGCAGCGCATCCACCCCCTCGACCTTGACGTCCGTGCGCGCACCGACCGGGATGATCTCGTACAGCGCCGTGACGGTATGGCCGCTGCCGATCTCGCCGGCATCCTTGGTGTCGTCGTTGAAGTCCTGGTCGCGCAGGAGACGATTCTCATAGCCGATCAGGCGGTACGCGGCAACCTTCGCGGGATTGAACTCGATCTGGAGCTTCACGTCCTTCGCGATGGTCACGAGGGTGCCGCCGAACTCGGTGACAAACATCTTCTTCGCTTCCATCAGGTCGTCGATGTAGCCGTAGTTGCCGTTGCCCTTGTCCGCCAGCTTCTCGAGCCGGGAGTCCTTGTAGTTGCCCATGCCGAAGCCGAGCACGGTCAGGAAAGTGCCCTGCCCCCTGCGCTCCTCGATGAGCCGGACCATCTCGGCATCGCTGGATGCGCCGACGTTGAAGTCGCCGTCGGTCGCGAGGATCACGCGGTTGTTCCCGCCCCGGAGATGGCTCTTCCGCGCGACGTCGTAGGCGAGCTTCAGGCCGGCTCCACCCGCAGTCGAGCCTCCTGCATCGAGTCGCTCGATCGCGTCGAGGATGCGCGTCTTGTCAGCGCCCGACGTCGGAGGAAGCACGAGGCCCGCCGCACCAGCGTACACGACGATCGCCACCCGATCCTCCTCGCGCAGCTCGTTGACCAGCAGCCGGAACGCCGACTTCACGAGAGGAAGCTTGTTCGCCGGGGACATGGACCCCGAGACATCGAGCAGGAAGACGAGATTGCTCGGCGGTAGCTCACGCTTGTCGATCGACTTTCCCTTCAGGCCGATGCGGACGAGACGGTGCGCGGGTTTCCAGGGGGCAGGCCCGACTTCCGTGGTTATCGAGACCGGATCCGCGCCGCGCGGCTCCGGATAGTCGTAGGAGAAATAGTTCACCAGCTCCTCGATTCGCACGGCGTCCTTCGGCGGCCGCAGACCCTGGTCGACGAATCGGCGGACGTTGCTGTACGACGCACGATCCACATCGATCGAGAAGGTGGAGCGGGGATTCACATCGACGGCGAGAAACGGATTCTCGTAGATCCGGTCGTACTGCTCGGTGTTATGTCCCGGGTCAACGCGCCGCCCGTACGCCGGGCCAGCTTCCGTGCCCACTCCTCCAGCGGCAGCAAGGGTCGGCCGGGCGTATGTCACGCGGCCGCCCGCGATTCCCTGGTTCCTGGCTTCCACCCCCGCGAGGCCTACTGGCGGTGGTGTGCCCACAGCAACCGCACCCCTCTCCACGCGTCGAGCCTGCGAGGTCGCGGCATCAGCGACCGCCACTTCCTCTAGCTTGAGACTGGCGCGGACGAGAGTGAAGTTGACGCGCATCGTTTCCGCCGTCGCGATCACGCGCTGCTCCGCCGGCGTGTAACCTATCCGGCGAGCCTGCACGATCACCGTGTCGCCCCGGTTTGCCGATGAGAGCGCGAGCTGGTATCGCCCCGCGGCATCGGTCTGTACGCCGCGGCCGGCGCCGGGAACGAGAACCGTAGCCCCGGCTACCGGTTGCGTGGCTTCATCGGTGACGCTGCCGGTGATGGTCAGCCCCCGCTCTCCCGACGGGTGCGGCAGCAGGAAGAGGGGCAGGAGCCAGGGGAACACCAGGTGTTGTCGCATCGGAACGTCCTCGGGAACGGGTCTGACAAAGCGTGTTGGGGTCACTCTGGAGAGGAGACGCCGGCCGCTCGTGAACTTGCACACGCTTCGCACGCGCCCCCACGTTCCCTGACGTGACGGTCCTCATATACGGCTCCAACGGATACACGGGTCGACTCATAGCCGGCGGCGCCGTCGCGAACGGCCTTCGCCCAATCCTGGCCGGGCGGAACGGCGAGGCCGTGCGCGCCCAGGCCGAGGCTCTCGGCCTGGAGCATCGCGTCTTTGCGCTCGATGACCGAGCTGCGATCGACGCCGCCATCTCGGACGTCAGCGTGGTGATGCACTGTGCCGGACCCTTCTCCCAAACCGCATCGCCGATGGCCAGCGCATGCATTCGCACGCGCACGCACTACCTCGACATCACCGGCGAGATCGCGGTATTCGAGTCGCTCGCGGCTCATGACGCGGGGGCGCGCGCTGCCGGGGTGATGCTGCTGCCGGGGGTGGGGTTCGATGTCGTGCCCTCCGACTGCCTCGCCGCGCACCTCGTGCGCCGCCTCCCCTCGGCAACGCGCCTTGCGCTGGCATTCGAGGCACGCGGTGGAATCTCGCGCGGCACCGCGACCACGATGATCGAGTCCTCCGGTGGCGGCGGGAAGATCCGGCGCGGAGGCGCCATCGAGCGCGTGCCCGCTGGATGGAGAACACGACAGGTGGACTTCGGCTCGGGACCCACCGATGTCACGACGATTCCGTGGGGAGATGTCTCGACGGCATTTCACAGCACCGGAGTCGGGAACATCGAGGTCTATACGGCCACATCGCCGCTCGCGCGCCGCTTTCTGGTCGCGACGCGATACCTCGGCTGGCTGA
>JBGTMW010000101.1:0-5603 GCA_041743365.1 Gemmatimonadaceae bacterium | reverse complement strand
CGCGAGCGGCGGGGCCTGCGCGCGGCGCTCCTCGCGATGGTGCTCGCGGTCGGGCTGCTCGCACTCGCGGCGTCTTTCACCGACTCGGCGCTGCGGTCTCCAACCGACCGGAGCCTCACGCGCGCCGACGCGCCACTGATGCAGGGCATCGTGCCGCTCATCTTCATCTTCTTCCTCATTCCCGGCGTCGTGTACGGCTACGTCGCCGGCACCATTCAGTCGCACAAGGACGTCATCAAGGGGATGAGCAACGCGATGAGCACCATGGGCTACTACATCGTGATGGCGTTCTTTGCCTCCCTGTTCATTGCCGCCTTCAATGAATCGAACCTGGGCGCGCTGTTTGCGCTCAAGGGCGCGGGTGCGCTCGGGGACCGCCTCCCGCCGCAGATCGTGATCGTCGGGATCATCCTCCTCACGGCCACGGTCAACCTGTTCATCGGCTCGGCGTCCGCGAAGTGGGCGCTGCTCGGCCCCATCTTTGTGCCGATGCTGATGGCGCTGGGGCTGTCACCCGAGCTCACGCAGGCGGCATATCGCGTCGGGGACTCGAGCACGAACATCATCACGCCGCTGATGCCGTATTTCCCGCTCGTGGTCGTGTTCTGCCGGCGCTACGTGAGCGGCACGGGCATCGGCACGCTCGTCTCGGTGATGTTGCCGTACTCGATCACCTTCCTCGTGTCGTGGACGCTCTTCCTGCTCGCCTACTGGCAGCTCGGGATCCCGCTCGGCATCGACGCGCCGTACACGTATCGCCCCTGACAGGTTTACGCGGCCGCCCGATTCGCAGTCAGCATTCCTGCTCGCACGATCGCAGTCAGCTCGCGCGCTCGGCCGTCCGCTTCCACGTCGCGGCAGTCATCTCCTCGAGCACACCCATGTCTACATCCGCGAGCTTGTTGACCCAGAGGCACGAGACGCCGGTCTTGTGTTTCCCGAGACGCGAGAGAAAGGCCTCGCTTCCCCTGCCGCACAACACGTAGAGGGCGAGATTCTGCTTCCGGGGACTGAAGCCGATTCTCGGCATGTCGCCTTCCCGCCCGCTCTCGTAGCGATAGTGAATCGAGCCGAATCCGATGATGGCCGGCCCCCACATTTGCGGCTCGACTCCGGTCACTCGCCGCATCATGGCAAGCACCGTCTGCGCGTCCCTTCGGCGAACGTCGTTCTGGACAGTGCTCAGGAATTCGCTGACGCTCGCGCCGGTGGGCCGGGTCTGGTTCTCGGTCATCGTGGTTTCCTGTGATCTGGCGATGTCGCTGACTCCGCTGATGTAGCGCGATTGCGCGATCCCGCCAGTATCAGGGGTAGAGCAGGAACGGCTGCCTGCTCTGGCGGAAATCCGCGGCTTCCCGATCCCAGTCCTCGAGGAGGGCTGGCAGCTGGCCTCCCTCGATGGCAAGCCTCACCTTGTCGGAGCCAGTGAGGCGGTCGATCGAAGGCCTCCAGGCGAAGTCACGCGGGTGCTGCCTGCGAATCGCATCGATGAGGAGGAGCGACGTCCGGACCGGCCGGTACGCGCGCTTGTCTGTGATGGCGAATCGAATGCCGGGGATAGTCTCTCCCTTGAATTTCGCCGCCGTCGGCGACACGGCCATCGTGATTATATCGAAGCGGATTCCCGGGAGGTGCATGTCGTTCATCACCCTGGCTACCTCCGGTGCATTCAGCCAGGAGGCTCCGATCTGCTCGAAGGGACGGTCCGTTCCCCGGCCCTCCGTGACGTTCGTGCCCTCGAAGTACACCGATCCCGGGTAACTCATCAGCGCCGCCAGAGAGCGGAGATTCGGGGACGGGTTAGTCCAGGGCAATCCGGTATCGTCCATCCACTGGGAGCGACGCCAATTTGTCGCGTGTACGACGATCAGGTCGGCACCGATGCCGTGCTTGCGGTTGAACAGTGTCGCCAGCTCGCCGACCGTCATGCCGTGGCGTGCCGGAATCGGGTACATCCCCACGAACGACTTGAATTTTGGATCGAGCAGCGCACCCTCAACGATCTCTCCCCCGATCGGATTGGGCCGATCGAGCACCACGAACGGAATCCCCTTCTTCGCCGCCGCCTGCATCGACAGCGCCATCGTGGAGACGTAGGTCCACGTGCGGCCTCCCACTTCCTGGAGATCGTATACGAGGACGTCCACGTCCTTCAGCATCTCCGCCGTGGGACCGCGATCTTCCGCCATGTACAGGGAGTAGACGGGTATGCCCGTCTTCTGGTCGATCTCGTTCTCGATCTTCGCTCCCGCCGCGGCGTCGCCCCGGATTCCGTGCTCGGGGGCGAGGAGCGCCACCAGCCGCAGGTCCGGGTGCTTCGCGATGAGGTCGATGTCCATGTTCCCCGCACGGTCGATCGCGCTGTGGTTCGTGATGAGGCCGACCCGCTTGCCGCGAAGGGCCGAAGGAACATCGGCCAGGAAGACCTCGATGCCGGGACGAACGGCGGTCGCGGGCGTAGCGGCCGCATCGGCCGTCGAATCGGTGGAAGGCGCCGGCGCCGGTGTGCATGAGACGAGCAGGAACAGCGCGGGAACGAGGGCTTTCATCGGTCTCTCGTGGTGGTTAGGAATGGTGGATAACGATACGAGTCGCGCCGAGCCGAACGCAAAGATCGGGACGGTCCGCTGCAGCGTCTGCCGCACCCGCCTGGTGCCGGCGCCGGACCATCGCGCGAACCAGGGGTTCGAGAAAAGTCTTGACCACGTGTCGATCCGGGCGCATCCCGTTCGACGTATGTACAAAGCCCGGCCAAGGACCTGCGACGATCCCGATCAGCCCGGCTCCCACACCAACCGATAATGGAGAACCCGACGATGCGATTCATGATCCTGGTGAAAGCGGACAAGGACAGCGAGGCTGGCGTGCTCCCGAGCGCCGAGCTGCTCACCGAGATGGGGAAGTACAACGAGGAGCTGATCAAGGCCGGAGTCATGCTTGCCGGCGAAGGACTTCACCCGAGCTCGAAGGGGGTGCGCGTGAGGTTCTCCGGCGCGAAGCGCACCGTGATCGATGGGCCGTTCGCCGAGACCAAGGAGCTGATCGCCGGTTTCTGGCTCATCCAGGCGAAGTCGAAGGAGGAGGCGATCGAGTGGGTGAAGCGTGCGCCGTTCGACGGGGGAACAGAGATCGAGATTCGCCCGGTGTTCGAGGAGGATGACTTCGGCGACCTGACAAAGGAGGTGCCGGAGGTGTTCGAGGCCGAGCGGAAGTTCAGGAAGGAAGCGGAAGCTCGCCAGTCGAAGGCCGCCAGGTAGTCGCAACGAAACCGACTTCCCTGCGACGACTCTACCAGCTCCGAAAATCTAGCTGCCGTCGCGCTCTCTCGCGGCGGCAGCGAGACCTCCCGAGCCGAGCCGAATGGAGACCAGCGATGCGATTCATGATCATTCGAAAAGCTGACAGCGAAACCGAGGCGGGGAGCCTTCCTACCGAGGAACTCGTCGCCGCAATGATGAAGTACAACGAGGAGATGGTGAACGCCGGCGTCATGCTGTCCGGCGACGGGCTGCAGCCGAGCTCGAAGGGCGCGCGGATCAGGTTCTCCGGGGGCAAGCCGACCGTGACCGACGGCCCGTTCGCCGAATCGAAGGAGATGGTTGCCGGCTTCACGATCATCGAGGTGAAGTCGAAGGAAGAGGCGCTCGCCTGGGTCAGGCGCTGGCCGCCGCAGGATGCGAACGGCAACGTCGAGCTCGAGCTTCGCCAGCTCTACGAGGCTGATGATTTCGGCGACGAGTTCACTCCGGTGATTCGCAGGCACGAGGAGCGGCTGCGCAAGCGGGCGGCCTCGAAGCGCTGAACCCGGAAACCGGAACCGGGGGGGCGAGCCGGCGCCGGGCAAGGTGCTCCAGGGGGCGGAGCGCAGCTCTTATGTCCACTCACGACCATCCCGATGAATTGGGGGCGACATAAGCGCGCCCTGACTTGCACGACGAGGAAATGATGGCCTGATTGGTAGCCGTGACGGCTACCGACATACATCGCTCGCTCGATGCTGTCTGGCGGATCGAGTCCGCGAAGCTGATCGCCGGCCTGACGCGCATCGTGCGCGATGTCGGCATCGCCGAGGATCTCGCACAGGACGCCCTCGTCGCCGCACTCGAGCGGTGGCCCGAGTCGGGCATTCCGGACAACCCGGGCGCCTGGCTCATGGCCACGGCAAAGCATCGGGCCATCGATCTTCTGCGACGGAAGAAGCTGCTCGATCGCAAGCACGAGGAGCTCGGGCAGGAGCTCGATGCCAGGCAGGTCAGCCCGGAGCAGGACCTTCACGCCGCGATCGACGACCACGTCGGCGACGACCTCCTTCGCCTGGTGTTCATCTCCTGCCATCCGGTCCTCTCGCTGGAAGCGCGCGTTGCGCTCACCCTCCGCCTGCTCGGCGGACTCACGACCGCGGAGATCGCGCGCGCGTTTCTCGTTCCCGAGCCAACGATCGCCCAGCGGATCGTGAGGGCGAAGCGCACGCTGTCCGAGGCGAACATTGCTTTCGAGGTGCCGCGCGGCGCCGAGCTCGAGGCTCGACTGTCGTCGGTCCTCCAGGTCATCTACCTCATCTTCAACGAGGGCTACTCCGCGACCGCGGGCGAGGACTGGATGCGACCCGCCCTCTGCGACGATGCGCTGCGCCTCGGCCGGATTCTGGCCGGCCTGGCGCCGGATGAGGCGGAGGTTCACGGCCTCGTCGCGCTCATGGAGATCCAGGCGTCGCGCTCGCGCGCGCGAGTCGGTGCGTCGGGCGAGCCGATCCTCCTGCTCGATCAGGACCGTGCACGCTGGGACCAAATGCTCATCAAGCGCGGTCTCGCCGCGCTCGCGCGCGCGGAAAGTCTCGGCGGCGCACTCGGAATCTACGCCCTTCAGGCCGCCATCGCGGCCTGCCACGCGCGCGCGCACACAGCGGAGGAGACGGACTGGAAGCGGATCGCGGCGCTGTACGAGACGCTCGCCCGGGTCGCCCCGTCGCCAGTCATAGAGCTCAATCGCTCGGTCGCGATCGGGATGGCGTTCGGCCCCGCCGCGGGGCTCGAGATCGTCGACATGCTCGCATCGGAGCCGACGCTCCGGGAATACCACCTTCTTCCGAGCGTGCGCGGCGACCTGCTGGCGAAGCTCGGGCGCTTCGAGGAGGCACGCTCGGAATTCGAACGGGCGGCGGCGCTGACACGCAATGAGCGCGAGCGCGTGATCCTTCTCGATCGCGCCGCTGGGTGCGCCGCGGGCTCGTCACGACCAGCGAGGGCTGCCCGGTAGGGTCAGCGGTTCGCGGTCAAGAGGTCATGGCTTCCGGTTCCTCCGTGCGGCCTTCGCGGGTAGTTTACTCCGCACGGCCTTCGCGGGCGGTTTGCTTCGCGCGGCCTTCGCGGACGGCTTACTCCGGACGACCTTCGCGGGCGGTTTGTTCTGCACGGCCTTCGCGGACGGCTTGGTCCGCACGACCTTCGCGGGCGGTCTGCTCTGCACGACCTTCGCGAGAGGGTGAATCGTTTCGTGTCGCGCCAGCATCGCCACCAGCTCCGATATCCTGCGCTGGCGCATCTCATCCGTCCTCGCGGTCTGCACACGGTACAGCACCGAGTAACGGTTTGCGCGATCCAGCG
>JBGTMW010000100.1:0-12923 GCA_041743365.1 Gemmatimonadaceae bacterium | reverse complement strand
GCTCCCGCACACGCTCGGCGCCAAGCTCCGTCGCGGCGCGGGCGCCCACGAGCGCGAGGGCCGCGTCGAGCTCGAGGATCCTGAGCGCGTGGCTGTCGCTCACGGAGAGCCCGGAGGGATGACGCGAAACCCGAACCGGCGGTACGCTTCGCCAGTTCGGGTTTCGGAAGTTCGTTGCCGGTGCACGCTCACTCCTTTCCGGCCAGCTCCTCGCGAGCGATCGCACTGATCGTGCTCCCCTCCGCGCGGCCCTTGAAGCGGGGAAGCACGGCTCCCATCACCGCTCCCAGATTGGCGGCGCCACCCGCGATCGCCGCGCGGATGGCGTCACGAATTTCGCCATCTCCGACCTGCGGCGGCTGGTACCCCTCGAGCAGTGCGATCTCCGCGCGTTCCCTGTCGGCGAGGTCATCGCGCTTCGCCGTAGTGTACATCTCCGCCGACTCGCGCCGTCTCTTGATTCCGCGCCGCACGACGTCGAGGACCTCTTCATCGTTCGGGTCGCGACGAAGCTCGATCCGGCGGTTCTTCACGTCGGAAAGTATAGTGCCGAGCAGAAGCGTCCGGTGCTTGTCCTGCGCTTTTCGCGCGGTGTTCATGTCCTGCTGGAGTCGCGCGAGGAGCTCCGACATCAGGCAGACCGGCTGCGTCGGGTTTTACGGTTCGCAGCGTTCGCCTTTCGCTTGCGGCGCTCGCTCGGCTTCTCGTAATGACGATGCTTGCGCAGGTCGGAGAGGATTCCGGCCTTCTCGCACTTCTTCTTGAAGCGTCTCAGGGCGCGCTCGAAGTTCTCATCGTCGCTTATCGTGATTTCCGACACGGGACCCGTTCCTGCCGTGTGGCGTCCGACGTTTGGTAAGTGATTCTGGACGCTCAAGTTAGTGCGACTCCGAACAGGGTGTCAAGCGCTCGACACCTCACCCCGGCGGCCACTTCAGCTTCCGCCCTCCGAGCAAATGCATGTGCAGGTGGCCGACCGTCTGACCGGCAGCGCTCCCGTTGTTGATGACGGTGCGGTACCCGGACTCGGCGATTCCCTCGGCGCGCGCAATGGAGGCAGCCAGCAGTCCGACCTTCCCGAGCACTTCCGGATCGTCGAGCTCATCGAGCGATGCGACGTGCCGTCGCGGAATGATGAGAACGTGCACGGGCGCCTGCGGATTGATGTCCGGGAAGGCGACGCAGTCATCGGTCTGGGCGACCAGCTTCGCCGGGATCTCGCCGCGAACTATCCGGCAGAAAAGGCAGTCAGCGCTCATCTGCAGCCTCCCTGGTGCCCGCCAGCGCGCGAGCGATCGCGAGGCCCGCGATCGCCGCGGTCTCGAAACGAAGGGTGGTGGCGGCGATCGCGACGGGGATGAATCCTGCTTCCAACAGGGCCTCGCGCTCCGAGTCGTCGAGGCCGCCTTCCGGCCCGATGGCGATGACAAAGGGAGCAGCGCGCGGTGCGCCGAGCAACGGCTCGCCGAGCGCATCCAGGAGCAGACGGGTGCCCTCGGGGGCCGCGGCTATCGCGCGATCCAGAGGCGCCTCGGGGTAGGCCGTAGGCAGCCAGGCGCCGCCGCTCTGCTCGAGGGCGGATATCATTCTCGCGCGGACCTTTGCCTGGAATGTCGGCCCTTCGCCGCGCGGGGTGACGCTGCGCGAGCGTCGCCACATCACAGGGCGCCAGGTCGTCGCACCGAGCTCGGCGCTCTTCTCGCTGAGCCAGAGCATGCGATCCCGGTCCGCGATCGGAACGAGCATGTGTATCTCCGGCAGCGGGTGCACGTGCACGACCTCCTCGACCTGGACGGCGGCGTGATTCTTCGCGAGCCGGATCAGGAGTCCGAAGGCGATCGTGCCGGCACCGTCGATGATCCGAACGCGCTCCGTCGCGCTCATGCGCCGCACGCGCATGTGGTGCGCCGCGTCCTCGCCCAGGGTCGTGATCCCTCCCGACACCGGCGGCGAAGACGAGAAAAAGGTGGCTACGCTCGACGCGCTACCGCGCTCCACCACTCTCCCTCCACATCCTCCGTCGTGACCGACCAGCCCCCATCCGACAGTACCTGAATGAGCGCGGACCGCTCCGTCACCAGCACGCCGCTCAGCACCACTGCACCGTCCGGATCGAGCGCATCCCGCATGACGGGGAGCAATCGGGTTATCACCGAGGAGATGATGTTGACGAGCACCACTCTTACCGGCGCCACCAGCGGAAGCATGATGGCGGCGTCGCCCTCGAGTACCGTCACGCGATCGGCGACACCGTTGCGACCGACGTTCGCCTCCGCGTTCTCGATGGCGTCATTGTCCATCTCGATTGCGATGACGCGCGCCGCTCCGAGCCTGGCGGCGGCGATGGAGAGCACTGCGCTCCCCGCCCCAAGGTCGGCGACGATGTCGCCCGGACGAATGACAGCGCACATGAGACGGATCACTCCACGGGTGGTCGGGTGATCTCCCGTACCGAACGCCATCCCCGGGTCGATGATGATCGTGTGCCCGGCATCTTCCGCCCGAGCGAGCCATGGAGGCGAGATGATGAGACCGCCCGCCTCATGACTGACGATCCGGTCGCGCCACGCCTCGCTCCAGTCGATGTCGGGCGTGTCGGCCATCTCGGCCGTGGCGTGCGGGCTGACCCGATGGAGCCGCTGCTCCAAAACTTCCTGCTCGATCGGCGGAGGAAAATGGGTTGCGAGGACGTCTCCGTCCTCCTGCACTCCCATCGACCCCATCTCGAAGAGCAGCGCGATGACGGCATCCCGATCCTCCGCTGGCGCGCGTACGCGCACCGAGAGCCAGGTCAAGCGCCGAGGACCTCTTTCATCTTCGTCCAGAACCCCTTCGAGCGCGTCGCCGGTAGCTGCGTCTGAAGCTCGGCGAGCCGCTTGAGCAGCGTTTCCTCCTCGCCGCTCACGCGGTCCGGCGTCCAGAGCTGCACGCGTACGTGAAGGTCGCCGACTCCGGTGGAGTTCACGCGCGGCAGGCCGCGCCCGCGAAGATGGAAGATCTGGCCGCTCTGCGTGCCGGCGGGAAGTCGCAGCGACACGGTGCCGGTAACCGCGGGAACTTCAATGTCGGCTCCCAGAACGAGCTGCGGATACGAGACGAGTACCTCGCAATAGAGCTCCTCTCCATCACGCTCGAAGCGCGCATCGTCCTCGACCTCGAATGCCACCAGAATGTCACCGCGTCCGCCGCCTCGCGGTCCGGTGTTCCCAGTTCCGCGAAGCGTCATGTACTGACCCGTCGCGACGCCAGGCGGAATCTTCACCTTGATCTCGTGCTCGGCGCGAACTCGACCGTCTCCCTTGCACTTCCTGCATGGGGACTGCACGACCGTGCCCTCGCCTGAGCAGGTGGGGCACGGTGCGACGCTCACGAACTGCCCGAAGAACGAGCGCTGCGCGCGACGAACCTCGCCGCTGCCGGCGCAGGTGGGGCAGCGCTGCACGCTCGATCCCGGCTCTGCGCCGGTTCCCTCGCACTTGTCGCAGGGATCGAGCAGCTTCGCCTTGAGCGAGCGCTCCACTCCCGTGGCGACGTCGGCGAGCGTCAGCGGGATGGTGACCTTGATGTCTGCGCCCGTCCGGGGATTCGCCCCGTCTCGCTGGTTGCCGAACATGTCGCCGAACCCGGCGAAGCCGCCGAAGTCGCGCATGAAGATACCGAGCGCTTCGGAGAGATCGACGTGGTGGAAGCCGCCGGAGCCGCCGCGCAATCCGGCCTCGCCATAGCGGTCGTATGCGGCACGCTTGCCGGGATCGCGAAGCACATCGTACGCCTCCGTGATCTCCTTGAACTTCTCCTCGGCCTCACTCGCCCCGTTGTTCCGATCGGGGTGGAACTGCATTGCGAGCTTGCGATATGACTTCTTGATATCGTCATCGGTCGCGTTTCTCGCGACGCCGAGGACGGCGTAATAGTCGGCCATTTTATCTGGACAGATTCCCGGGTGTTGTCGGACGGTTTCTAGTGACCTGATTGCGAGATCCGGATAGCAGTCTGCGACGAAGCCACTGGCAACGGCAACCGCAACAACGATGGAAGAACGATTGAACGGATTTCAACGGATCATGCGGATCTGGTCCGACCTGAGTCCACCATCATCGCTCCAGTCGGGCGTCGCGCTGTTGTTTTCCCGTCGGGCGGGTTTCATCCGCCTGATCCGGTTCATCCGCTGAATCGTTCTTCCATCGTTGTTGATCCTGGTGTTCGCGTCCGGCATCGGAGGATCCGAACCCCCGGACGATCCGAAACCGCTATCACAATGTCGCTGCCAGCCCACAAGAGCGCATTCCTGACGAGAGATTCAGATCATTCCAGCAGGTCGCTGACGAGGCGTGAAGTGTGCCGCACCAGCGAGATCACCTTGTCGTACGGCATGCGCGTCGGGCCGATTACGCCGATGACACCGCTCAGGCCCCCTGCGCGATACTCCGCCGTTACCACTGTGAATCGCTCGAGGCGCGGGTCCTCGTGTTCGTTTCCGATCGTGATCGATACGCCGGCCGTGACGCTCCGCTTTCGCAGCAGCTCCGCGAGATCCTGGCGTGTGTCGGTGAGCTCGATGAGGCGCCGCATGCTGTCGCCACTGGAGAACTCGGGCTGCTCGGCCAGCACCGAGGCCTGCCCCAGGACGACGCCATCCTTCTCGAGATCGGGCGCGACATCGAAAAGCTGCTCGCCCTGCTCGACGAAGACGTTGAGCAGCTCGGAGGCCTCGGGCGCCATCGTGGCGTCCCGGAGCCGTGGCCCCAGCGAGCTTCGTACCTGCCGTAGAGTCAGGCCCCCGAGGCGCTGGTTGAGAACGCTCGATACCTCGCTCAGCGCACCGTCCGCTATCTCCCCCTTTACCTCGACGAAGATCGTCCG
Source organism: Gemmatimonadaceae bacterium (assembly GCA_041743365.1). GTDB lineage: Bacteria > Gemmatimonadota > Gemmatimonadetes > Gemmatimonadales > Gemmatimonadaceae > JANPKQ01. The sequence goes on along the minus strand of JBGTMW010000100.1, from coordinate 8,060 downwards.
CATCGATCCTCCCTCCAGAGCGAGGACCATCAGTATTCGCTCGGACGACAACCGGAGGAGCTCGACGCGCTGCAGCACGGCCTGGTCGAATCGGGGTCCGAGGGCGATGCCCAGCTCCTGGGTCACGATCCCGAGGCTCTGGGCCGCGCGCTGGAGAATCGCCTCAATCGTGGAGCCGCGGCTGCCGATGCGCTCCTTGAGGACGTGCTCGTCCGTGTGGGATATCCTGGGGAAGCTGAGGATCGAGTCCACGTACACGCGGTAGGCCAGGTCGGTGGGTACGCGGCCGGCGGAGGTATGCGGGTGGAAGAGGAACCCCTTTTCCTCGAGGTCGCTCATCGTGTTCCGGATGGTCGCCGGCGATACCCCGAGCCCGAAACGGCGCGAGATCGTGCGGGACCCGGCCGGCTCGGCCGTTTCCACGTAGCTCTGAATTACGGCTTCCAGAACGCGACGCTCGCGTTCGGAGAGCTCGGGCGACGGCATAAGTGCCAACCTATTAACGACTTCGGATAACTGTCAAGTCCGCTGCGAGCGCGTCCAGGCGGAGCCAGCCGAGCGGGCTCAGCTGGAGACGATTCCCGGTGGTCACGCCCCACCCCGCGGCGATCCAGGGTTCGACACGGCCTATCTCCGCGGGTTCAAGAACGAGCCCATCGGTGGTCCTGAGTCCCAGATACACCCCCTCGGCCATCCGGTTCTCCGGCGTGAGCAGCTCCGAGCCCGCGATCGGGTCGTCGCCCCTCGAGAGTCGTCGGACCCATTCGGAGTATGCGGCGACATTCCAGCGTCGCGTGGAAGAATCATACTCGTGCGCGGCCGGCCCGATGGCGGCGTACGCCGCCCCCGACCAGTAGGCCGAGTTGTGCCGCGCCCGCGATCCCGGCCTCCCGAAGTTGGAGACTTCGTAGTGCTCCAGCCCGGCGGCGGTCAGCCGACGATCGGCCTCCAGGTACTCCGCCTCGTAACTCTCCTCCGGCGATTCGGTCACTTCCCCCCGCGCAGCCCACTTCCCGAGCGGCGTGTGGACCTCGATGGTGAGCCCGTAGAGCGAGATGTGCGTCGGTTCCAGCTCGAGAGCCAGCTCCAGGTCGCGCGACCAGTCTCGCGCGAGTGCAGAGGGCAGCGCGAAGATCAGGTCGAGGGAGATCTCGGTGATGCCGGCATCGCGCGCCACGGCCACGCTGCGTCGCGCCGCGTCGGCATCGTGTGTGCGGTGCATCCATGTCAACACCCCCGGATCGAACGACTGCACACCGAGCGATATGCGGTTGACTCCGGCTTCGCGCCAACTGCGCACAGTCGCCGGATCCACGTCGTCCGGGTTCGCCTCGACGGTGACCTCCGCGGCGGGTGCGATTCCGGCGTATTCGCGCACGATCTCGATCAGACGCAGGATCCCCTCGCCGCCAAGTCGGGAGGGCGTGCCGCCCCCCAGGTAGAGCGTCTCCAGCTGCCACGGCTCGCCGCTCTCGAAGCGCATTCGCAACTCGGCGGAAAGCGCCGCCAGGAATTCATCTACGGGCGTTTCGCGGCGCACCGCGATCGAAAAATCGCAGTACGAGCAGCGACGAGCGCAGAAAGGCACGTGGACATACAAATGACGAGGACGCACACGCTCAATCTAAGGACTGCGTACTTGGTACTGCGTACGTTTCGGGCATTGCGTACTGCGCACGAACTGCGTACTGGGTACTGCGTACGCTTCGGGCATTGCGTACTGCGCACGAACTGCGTACTTGGTACTGCGTACGTTTCGGGCATTGCGTACTGCGCACGAACTACGTACTGCGCACGGGGGTACTGAACGGCGCGGTCGCAAGACCCCTCCCGCCATTCCGCCGGGGTTCCGGCAGGCAACGCTGGAGGTGTACGGGGTACGCAGTCAGGTACGCAATACGAGGTGCGAAGTGCGTGCGCAGTACGCAATGCAGGAGACGTACGAAGTACCAGTGCGAAGTCATGTACGAAGTACTCCGTATGAAGTACGTGCGCAGTACGCAGTGCAGGAGACGTACGAAGTATCCAGTACGAAGTCACCGGCGTCGAATTTCTCCTGTCAGCAGGCATTCGATTGCCCCGGCGAGCTCGAGGGTCGTCACCGCCTGCATGCACTCCCGCGCCGGGAGGCGGGACCGCGCTGCCAGGGCATCGAGGTCGGCCGGGGCGCGCGCGAGTTCCCGGAGCACGCGCTGCTCGCGCTCCCCGAAGGACGGATCGGAGAAGCGCACCGGTGCGCTCAATCCGACCAGCGCAAGCGCATCCTCGATCGCTGCGATCACAACGGCGCCGTCGCGAATCAGCTCGTTCGACCCGACGCAACGGGGAGAGTCGATCGGCCCGGGTACCGCCGCGACGGCACGTCCGAGATCGAGCGCGATCTTCGCCGTTCCCAGCGCTCCGCTTTGTCTTGGCGCTTCGACGACGATCGTCACCGAGGCGAGGGCGGCCAGGATCCGGTTGCGGCGAGGGAACGAGCCCTTCGACGCCCGGGTTCCGGAATCGAACTCTGAGAGCAGCAGCCCCTTTCGCGCGATGAGTTCCTGGAGCTCGCGATGGCCCACGGGATAGGGGACGTCCACGCCGGTGCCGAGAACCGCGGCCGTACGCCCTCCTTCCGCGAGGGTCGCCCGGTGGGCGGCGGCATCGATGCCCCGGGCCAGGCCACTGACGACACACGCGCCCGCACGAGCGAGGGCGGTGCAGAGCGCAAAGGTCATTCGAATGGCGTACTCACTCGCGTCGCGTGTGCCCACCACGGCGACTACCGGTGGTGTCAATGCTTCCAGCGCGCCGCGGATGTGGAGCCTGCGCGGGGGGTTCGGCAGGTCGCGCAGTGCGGCCGGGTACGAGGCGTCGCCTTCGGCGATGATCCGGACCGCGGTGCGCTCGATCGGTTCCTGATCATGGAGCTCCATGGTTCCGGGCTCCGGCGTCCGCATCAGGGAAGCGCAACCTCGTCGTGTGCGCGCTGGATCGACGTGCGCATCGACAGCAGCCGGCTCCACCACGCCGCGAGGAGGGCATCGAGGCCTGTTCGGCCGGCGGCACTGATCGCGTAGATCCCGAAGGCATCGGGTGCGTCGAGCGGCGGAGGGTCGTCGTCCCCGAGCAGGTCCATCTTCGTGAACACCACGCAATGCGGCTTCGCGGCCAGCTCGCGCGAGTACTCCGCGATCTCGCGTCGCAGCCTGTCGTAGCCGGCCTGCCATTCCATCTCGTCGACGGGAAGCATGAAGGCGAGGACGCGGGTGCGTTCGATGTGTCGAAGGAACTGAAGGCCAAGACCCTTGCCTTCGTGGGCTCCCTCGATGATGCCGGGGATGTCCGCGACCACGAAGGTCCTGTTGTCGCTCAGCTGTACCACGCCGAGGTTCGGAGCCAGCGTCGTGAAGGGATAGTCCGCGATCTTCGGCCGTGCGGCGGAGATCACGGAGAGCAGCGTGGACTTCCCGGCGTTCGGCTCGCCGACGAGGCCGACGTCCGCGATCAGCTTCAGCTCGAGCTCGAGAGTGCGCATCTGCCCCTCTTCGCCCGGCTGCCATTCGCGCGGCGACTGGTGGGTGGCGGTCGCGAAGAAGTTGTTCCCCTTCCCGCCCCTGCCACCCCTGGCGATGATGTGCTCCTCGCCACTCTCCAGCACCTCCGCGAGAACATCGCCGCTCGCCTGGTCGCGCACGATCGTTCCAGGTGGCACGGGCAGGATCACATCTTCCCCCGACCGGCCCGTCTTGTTGTTACCCATGCCGTGCTCGCCCCGTTCCGCCTGCCAGCGATCGCGGTAGGTGTAGTCGAGCAGCGTCGCGAGATTGGAGTCTCCACGAATGATGACGTTGCCCCCCCGGCCCCCGTCGCCGCCATCGGGCCCGCCCATCGGCACCCGGAACTCCCGCCGGAAGGATGTGCAACCGGAGCCTCCCGTTCCGGCCTCGACACGAATCACGACGCGATCGATGAACATCAGCTACTTCCCCAGCACTCGGGCCCATAGCAGACGCACCCTGTGCACGTCGGCCTCTCCCAGAATATCGGCAATCGCGTCGATCGCCGCTGCGACATCCACCGGTGCGGCCCCGGCATTGAGCGCCCCATGGAGGTGGGAGAGGAGCTGCCGGTCCTGCCGCGCCGCAGCGCACGACGCGATCACGCACAGCTCACGCCGAGCGAGGTCGAGCCCGGGACGCGAGAGCACCTTGCCGTATCCCTCCACGATCATCCATGCCTCCAGCGCGGGATGCAGCGCGCGCACGTTGATGCGCAGCGGTTCGTATCGGTCGCCGTAGACCGTCGCGCACGTTCGCTCGCCCGATTCCCGCCACTCCGCGACGTTCCCGTAGTCGGCGCCTTCATCGCTCGTCGGCGCCTCCTTTCCGGAGATTCGCCTCCATTCGCGCGCGGCAGTGAGCCCGCGCGGAAAGCCGGCGAACAGGTAGGACTGAAGCACGACCTCCTCCACCCAGGTCCCGGGGACGCCGTCGCACACATCCGCGAGCCCGGCCCGCAGCTCCGCCTCCGACCCGCTGGTGATGATGGCCGAAAGCCTCACGAGCTTGAGCGTCGCGCCGTCGGCGATGGTCAATCTCTCGACCGGCACATCCTCGGCCGTCATCCCGAGCCCGCGGGCGGGCTCGAACGAGCGCGCGTCAGGCCAGAACCGGCGCGCGGGACTACGGCTCCCGCGGCGCCCCGAGGGTAGGCGCTTTCTGCGGAGAGCGCGTGAAAACCGCTCGGCAACATCAGCTCGATTCTGACAGCTCCAGCAGGTCGCTGGAAGCTCGAAGCCCTCGGCCGCGGAGCCGCTCGCGGCTCGGGGGCTGGCGGCTGTGGGTGGCCGCGAGCGGCTGGCGGCTCCAGGCTGCTGTTGCCGAACACTCTTCACACACTCTCAGCAGCCAGCTGATGTCGCGGCCCCCGGCAACGCTCCATGTTCACGACAGCGGCCGAACCTCGCCGACAACCTCGTTGCGGGTGTTCCGTACAGGCTTCCTCGCGAAGTCGGCGAGCCGGTGCGGGAGTGTCTCGGGAAGGGCGCCGAAGTGCTGAATCACCCGCAGGATGGCGGCGTACTGCGCCCTCTGTGCACCATCCTCGACCTTGACCGCGATCCCGATCCCCTGGTCGAGAAGCGCGGCGCAGTGCACCCCTTCGGCACCGACCTTCGTCAGGATCCGTCCCTGGCTGTGCTCGATGACCATCGAGTCGAAGCGATCAGTTCCGCCGAACAGGAATGGACGCGTGATGAGCGCGTTGACGACGCGCGTCGGGACCTCCTCGCCTCTGCTCGCAGCGGAGGCGAGCCGCGCGTACGATCGGGCCATGGCGTCGAGCGGCAACCCGAAGACGACCGCTCCGCATCCATCCACCGCGCGCGTGATGCGTCCCGCGGGAGTTCCCGACCACCTCGCGACCATCTCGAGATTCGATCGCTGTACCTGGTGCTCCTGACGCTCGTATCCGTGGGTGTTCCACCCGGCCGTGTGCGCGCGGGCGAGCATCGCTGCGTGCTTCCCCGAGCAGTTGTTGTGGAGTCTGCTGACTCGCAAACCCGATTCGCGCACAAGCTTGAGCCCGCGGGATGACAGGGGGTCCTGCGGCCCGCAGGCGAGATCGCCCTCCTCCAGCCCGATGTCGTGCAGCATCTCGAGCGCGACGGCGACGTGTTCGGGCTCTCCGCCGTGAGACGCGCAGGAGAGAGCCAGCTCGTCGTCCTCCCAGCCGAGCGTGTCGAAGCCGCCGGACTCGAGCAGTGGCATCACCTGGAATGGCTTGGCGCAGGAGCGCCAGTAGGTGAGGAGCGAAGAGTCGCGCGCGGCGCCGACCACCGCATCGCCCGCGTCCACGACCGCGGCATGAACCCGGTGACGCGACTCGATCATCGGTCCGCGGGTCACGGCGACGTCCAGCTCGAACAGCTTCATCGCGCGCTGGATCCGCGGCGACGACCGCCGGCCGGCATCGCCGGTTCGAACCACTCTCCGGGCTGGGCTTGCGCTCTCACGGCCGAAAGATAACCAGCGCCCCCCGACAAGTGATCACCCTGGCCGCCGCGCGGCGAGAATCACCCCCGCCAGGATCAGTCCGCCGCCGACGAGCGTTATCACCGTCGGTATCTCCGCGATCCCCGGGATCAGCGCGGCCAGGAGCGTCGCCCCGACGGGCTCCCCCAGCACGGTGAGGTTGACGACGTATGCCGGCAGGTACCGCAGGGCGTAGTTCATCCCCGTGTGGCCGAGCAGCATCGGGCCGAGCGCGAGTCCGGCGAAGATCGCCAGCTCCCGCGGGGGCTGCGGCGTCAGGGGCACATTGAGCGCGAGCGCGATCGCGAGCAGCGCCACCAGGCAGGCGCCGTAAACAACGCCAACGTACGCCCACAGGTCGATCGTTTTTCGCAGGCCGCGGCCTATCACGTAGTAGATCGCGGCGGTGACACCCCCCGCCACCGCGAGCAGGTTCCCGAGCAGCGGCCGGTGACCCTCCGCCACCACCAGGTCCATGAATCCCTCGGCGGCCACAACCCCTGCGCCCAGAAGGGCGATCGCGATCCCCAGCCACTGACGGCGACCGGGCGGTTCCCCCAGCCACCAGACCGAGAGCAGTGCGACGAAAACCGGCTGGAGGTTCACCAGGACCACGGATGCGGCGACGGTGGTGAGCCCGACCGACGTGTTCCAGCTCCAGAAGTGCAGCGCGAGCATGACGCCGGCTGCGCTGGCGACGGCGAAGTCCCGCGCCCTTAGCGTGCCGAGCTGGCGCCACTGCCCCGATACGGCGAGCGCCACCGCTATGACGATCAGCGAGAAGCCGAGCCGCCAAACGGCGATTGCGACCGGGTGCGCCGCCGATAGCCTGACCAGCGGCGCTGCGAAAGAGATTCCGAGGAGGGAAAGTACCAGCACCATCGCGGGAGACGGCCGCGTGAAGGTGCGCATGCCGCCCGCCGCGTGAGTCGCTCCTGTCCCGGGATCCTAGAAGAGAATTCCCTTCAGGTACTTCTTCGGGTTCAGGCGGAAGTCCGTGATGAGCGCGTTGAGGTCCGTCGTCATCTTCAGCATCTGATCGTACAGCTCCTGGTCACGCAGCAGCTTTGCCGGCGTGCCGTTGCCCTCCGTGAGGAGCTTGAGCAGCGAATCGGTGCTCTGGGTGATTCCGACGAGGTTCGCGTACAGGACCGTGTCGCTGAGCATCTGGCCCACGGTGCCTTCGCTCGAGCCTACCTTTGCGACGAGTGAATCGACCGACGCGATCATGCCGGTGAGATTGTTGTACAGCGCCGGATCGTCGAGCACGCGGGCGAACGTGCCGTTCGGCGCCTGGAGTCGGGTCAGCATCCGGTTGGTGCCCTCGAGCGTGGACTCGAGCTGGGTGTAGAGGGACTTGTTGGTGACGAGCTGGCCCATCGTGCCTTCCCCACGGACTATGCCGCCGGTGATCTCGCGCAGGTCGCTGGTGAGGCCGACCATGTCGTCGACGGCTCCGGCCGCCTGGGCGATGACCTGCTCGTAGTCGAGCGTGGGGGAAACCGTGATGGTGTCGTTCTCGGCGAGCTCCGCGAACTGCGGCGTGCCGGGGCTGATGTCGAGGATCTTGTCCCCGAGGAGGCCGAGGGTCTTGAGCTTGGCGAGGGAGTTCACGCGTACCTGCGACTTGAGCCTCTCATCCAGCTCGAAGATGACTCTCAGGTTGTGCAGCGTGTCGGCATCGACCGGAAGGAAGTCGATGCTCTTGACGGTTCCCGCGAGCTGGCCGGCGACCGTCACCGAACCACCGACGCGGAGCCCGCTCGCGTTGTTGAGCAGCGCCACGAGCTGGTACCTCTTCGTGAACAGGTTGGCCGCTTCGCCCAGCTTGAAGATCGCCACGACCATTACGGCGATGGCGATGAGGATTATGGTGCCGACCTTGAGCTGGTCCCAGGTGATGAACGTAGAACGCTTCATATTGACCGGCGCGGTGTCTGGTGAACAGGCTGCAGGCGGCTACAGGCCGCCAAGGAAATCCCCGATGTACTTGTCGTCAGTGCCGGTCATCTCTTCCGGCGTCCCGAAGAACTTGATCTTCTT